>JAGMDK010000161.1 GCA_023128695.1 Phycisphaerae bacterium | reverse complement strand
CTATCTGGCGGAGTTTGTCTATCGAGCGAATCGCCGGTGGCTGGAGGCGAACCTCTTCGACCGGCTCCTTGTCGCGGCCGTAACGGGTAAACACATGTGTTACCAGGAGTTAGTGACCGGAGACAACTAGAGATTCAGTTAAAATTATACCACATGCCAACGCGGCGTCAAATTCCGTGACCGCTCCCGGCAGTCCGGTATGGTTCCTCATGCTCGGGTTTAATACCCGTATGCGAAGAAACACCCCACAAACAGAGCCCGAAGCGTAAGCGAGGGAATCAGAACCCGAAGCGTGAGCGAGGGAATCAGAACCCGAAGCGTGAGCGAGGGAATCAGAACCCGAAGCGTGAGCGAGGGACTTGCGGAGGCCGTTATGGTACCGCGGTCCCTCGCTGACGCTTCGGGTTCTGTTTGCTTGATAGACCGTCGCTACGGACAGGTCGTGTTCATCAGGGTTACGAACGGATCGATGTCACGCCAACTCACCTTGCCGTCTTCGTTCACGTCGTTGTTCGCGAACTGACAGCTCGGCGTGCCGGGGGCGAACATCGCTTCCCAGGCCGCCACGTCGTCGTTCATCGCCGCGACGAAGAAGTCGATGTCGCGCCAGGAAATCGCGTCGTCACAGTTGCTGTCGCCGGGGCAGACGGGCGGGGCCGTCGGCTCGACAGCCCAGATTTCAATGTCGTCGACGTTCCAGCCGCTGTAAGTCCAGCCGACGTCGGTCGTCCCCATGGTCCACCGCAGGTACACGGTGAGCTGGTTGTTGGCAACGCTGGAGATGTCCAGATTCATTTCGTGCCAGGAGGAGTCGGTGATTTCGGCGTCGTTCTCCCAAACCGTGATCCAACTGACATTGTCGTTGCTGACCCGCACGTAAGCGTGGTCGTAGATCGGCTGCTCGACATTCAGCCAGCGCCAGAAGTTTAGCTGCACGTTGTACATACCGGTGCAATCGATGGCGGTGCTGGTCAGGTGCCTTTCCGGGAGATTGTTGGCGTAGTCGCCGTTGAGATCGTAGCCATACACGGATGTGCCGGTGTGGCCGCTGGTCGGGTCCGGCTCCCCGTAGTTCACCCCGCCGCCGCCGGTGGGCTGCCCCCAGGCCCATTCGTCCTCGGTGGACCAGCCCGGATTGGTATCGAGCGTCCATTCGTAGTATTTCACGGGGGTGGGGTTGCCAACCGTCAGGATTACCTGGCGAGTTGCGTCGCCGAGGTGGTTGGTCAGGTTCGTGAAGTGCAGCGTGGCGACGTACACCCCTTCGTCCAGCGTCTGGGCACTGGCAGAGAGCTCATAGCCTACTTCGACCGTGTCTGAATCCAGCAGCGTGCCGGAAGTGTCGCCGCTCGGCGTCAGCCACGCCACCGCCGGCAGGGCCGTCACCTCCCAGTCAATGGTTTCGCCGGTCAGGTTTTCGAGTTCGTAGGTCTTGCTGGCGGGCGAGAAGGGACCGCCCACGGGACCGGCCGTGTTGAAATCCTCCGTCGGCGTGATGTTCATCCGCAGGGCCTTGGTCAGCCCTTTGATGCAGAAGTTGGCGGTGTGATCCCAGGAGGGGTCGGCGAACGCGTAATTGTACAGGTCCAGCCACAGCCCGCCGCTGTAGTAGTAGCTTTCGCCCGGGCCGGCCGACGACTCGACGATGGTGCGATACGAAGCCCCCAGCAGGACGGGAACGTCCGAAGTGCGGTCGTATGGCTGGCCGGCGGCGGAGAGTTGCAGGTAAATATAGAAATCGTCGCCGGCCGACAGTGGCACGGCGGAGTCCAGGTCGATGGTGTGGAACCCAGTGTACACGATGAAGCCGGTCTTGGTCGAAAGCTCGTCGAGCAGTTGGCCGGCCTCGAAGCGGTCGTAGACCTTGACCGTGTAGGTGACGTTGTCAACGGCGGTGAAGAAACTCACCGCCGCCAGGGCCTCATCCTCCATGGCCGTAAAAACGTTGAACGCTTCGGAAACGCCTGTCAGCGTGTCGCGCCAACCGTGGTAGTCGTGGTAATAGATGTTGTCATAGGCCAGGGGTTCGACATTTTGCATCGACACGGCCCCCATCTGGGGTTCCTGGCAACACCACTTGTCGTAGTAGGAGATCCAGAAGTAACCGTCGAGTCCCCACCAGTTACCCCAACTATTCTTGCACAGCCACGCGCCCGGCTGCGGGGCTTGAGTCGCCTTGTTGTCATCCCAGCCGATGATCGCGACCGCGTGGTTGGGCAGCAGCTCGCTGCTGGGCGGCTGATAATGGATATAGTTGGACATGAACGAGCCGCTGTAGCACATGCACGTACCCATCACGCCGTAGGCCATGATCTTCTCTTTGATCAGGTCGCTGTTGCTCAGGTCCGGCTCGGCGACGTACCACTCGATGTCCCGCGGATAGTAATAGTGATAGCTGGGATCGGAGCGGAGCGGCGGCGAGGAATAGGACTGCCCGTCGATGTCGCGTACGGCGCCTTCGCCGCGGGCGAGGTACGCGGACGTGACCATGTAGTCGCCGCCTTCGTGTACGATGAGCCCGCTGCCGGAGGGCGGGTCGATGTCGTCGTTGTTGTGCTGGTTGAACCCGTTCCACCAGTCGAGGTGGTATTCGGCCAAATTGGGCTCACCGCTCTCGCCGTTGGCTGTCCAGGCCCCGGTCATCAGCAGGTTGCCTTCGATCGCGGCCATGGCGCCGTGTGTCCAACAAGTCCCGCCGGACTGATTCTTGACCGAGGTGACATAGTTGATGCCGCCCACGTCGCGCAGGTCGAACGTGGTCGGCGGCTGGGCGAGCGCGGCAGCAGTGCTAACCAGGAGCAGCGCGGCCGCCACACAATTGACTCGGATTCTGATTGGCTTCATGGTTGCTTCCCTTCTAGGTGTGGACGAGGGTGGTTCGTTTGATGCCATACTACATCTATGTCGGAAGTGTATCTGTTGGAAATTGCCGCTTCCGCGCCTCCATGTATTTATTCTAACGAATCAGCCCTCTGGTTTCCAGCGCTCGGTGAAGCTGGGCACTGCTCAAGAGCAGTGGCACACTTTCTGATCGATACGCAACTCATCAAATCAGCGTTGACAAGGGTGGGTGGCCCATCGCTTTAGGGCCTGTCGATTTAATATGACAAAACCTCACGAAAGGGTGTCTTGCACCATCCGTACCTGGGGTATTGATGGGGCAACATAGCCATAAAAGCACTTTTTCAGGAGTGTTTTCCATTAAATCGACAGGCCCTTTAACGGTGGGCCACCCACCGGCCTGCGAGCCGCAGGCCGCTACACATGCTGGTGCTACGTGTGCGCTCCGCCAACTCGCTACTCACTTTATTACGGGCAGGTCGTGTTCATCAGGTCGACCAGCGGATCGATGTCGCGCCAGTTGACGGAGCCGTCATCGTTTACATCGTTGTTCTCGTACGGGCACGTCGGCTGGCCGGGGGCGAACATCGCTACCCAGCCCGCCAAGTTGTCGTTGATGCCCGCGACGAAGTAATCCACATCACGCCAGGAGACCTCGCCGTCGCAGTTGCTGTCGCCGGGGCAGATCGGCGGCACGATCGGCACCACGCCCCAGATCTCGATGTCGTCGATGTTCCAGCCCGAGTAGGCGAACGCGCCGGTACCGATCTCGTAGCCCCAGCGGACGTAGACCTTCGCCTGATTGTCGGCGACGGCCGAGATGTCATATTGGTACAGCGCCCAGGCACTATCCGTGATCGGGCTGTGCCCGTTGTCCCAGGTATTGACCCAGGTTGAACCGTTGTTCGACACGTCAATCGTGGCATAGGCGTAGTTCTGATAATCCGTGTTCAACCAGCGCTGGAACTTCAGCTCGACGCCCGTGGCGGTGCTCAAATCCAGCGGACCAAGCGTAACATAGTACGGTCCACCCGGGGTGATCGAGTAATCGCCGTAGAGGTTCACACCGTAGACATAGTTGCCCGTGGCACCGCTGGTCGGATCGGGGTTGCCGTATTGGGAGGCGCCTTGACCGGTCGGCGCACCGAAGGCCCACTCGCCGCTGGTCGGCCAGCCGGGGTCGGTATCGAGCGGGAAGCTGTAGATCATCGCCGGCCCGCCGACGGTGATCGAGATGGCGGCGATGTTGGAATCGCCGCCCTCGGGTGGGATGCCGCCGTCGTTGGCCTTGAAGTGGAAGCCGTCCGGGCCGGCGTACCAGGCACTCGGGGTGTACACGACCCGATTGCCGCCGCTGGCGAGGGTGTACGGCACGCTCGTAATCACGCCGGCCATCAGGTCGGTCAGAGTGCCGTGCGCCGGCAGCGACGTGACAATGTACGTCAGAGCCGCCGGCGGATCGGGCAGCCCGTCGTCACCCGCCATCAGGTCAATCGTCACCGGCGTGCCGATCGCGGTCTGCACGCTGGCACTGCTGGCGGTCGGCGGACGCGGCCCGCAGCTCCCCATCGCCGACAGATCCGACATGTAGAAGCTCGGGTCAAGCCCGTTGCCTTCGGACAAGCCGCACAGCCCGTCCGCGGCGTCGAGCGAGAGGCACGTGATCGTGATCATGCCGTCGAAGAACATCTCGATCTGGAACGTGTTGGCGTCCGTGCCCGAGTATTGCGGCACGTCTTCCCACGTTACCGCCACGCGATCGACCGTTTCCTTCCAACTGACCGTCCCGCCGCTGCTGGGGTTCAGGTCGTCGTACAAGCCGGAAATCCGCGGCAGGTTGAAGTGCTCCTCGAGCGTCTCGGAGTAATCGGTGTCGCCGCCGCCGAAGGTGACGTAGCCGTTACTCCCGACGTAGCACGAGCTATAGGCGCTGCCGTAGAGCAAGACCTGGACTCCGCCGCTGAAACTAATCATCTCGTTGTCATCGTCGCTGAGCGTGAGGGTCGCGCCGCCGGTCGGATCGGTGGGCAGCGCGATGATCGGCTCGACGCAGCCGGAGTAATAATTGTTCGAGCCATCGGGTGTGAAGATCAGGCTTAGGCCTTCCAGATCGTTGCCGCTGGCAAACAGCTCGGTGAAGTAATCGGGCACGTCCGGGGTGCTGAACGTGTAGCACGCGCCGCCGTTGTCGTCGATCGTGACGTTCCCGGCTTCGTCCGCGGCCTCGACGATGTAGAAATACGGGGTGTTGATCTGCAAATTCGCCAGGTGGACGGTGGGCGACATCGCGTAGCCGACCCCCAGGGCTGTTTCCGTCAACGACCCGCAACTCAGCCCGTAATGGACGGTACCCAGGGCCGGCTCGTCGCAGTCGAAGGTGACGTCCGCGTCGCGCGGGTCAATGTTGATCGTCTGCACGTTGCTGATCGTCGGCGGCGTGCAGTCCACGACGGCGGTCGCCGTGAGCACGACGTTGTAGTTGCCCTGGCCGTCGTCGGCGTCGATATACGTCGCCGTGACCGTGTCACCCGGAGCCACCCACAGTACGCCGGGACTATTGGTCGTATCGAGCGGAATGCTGCCGGCGAACTGGCCGCTGGCCGGGCCGATCTCCGTCAGCAGGACGCTTTCGGGCGTCGGCTCGGAGGTCGACTCGATGTCCACCAGGACCGTGTCTTCCACCAGGTCGTCGAGGTTCAAATCACAATCGATGACGGTGATCGTCGCCGTGTCGGAGCAGGCGTACTTCGGGCTGTCCAGCGCGATCGTGCCGGTCGAGGTACAGGTTACCGCGATCAGCAAGGACGGGTCGCCGAAGAGGATCCAGGTGTTGAACATATCGATGCCGCCCGCGTCGTAGTCGTCCATCATCGAGCACGAGCCCGCGAAGCACAGGGCGCCGTAGCTGATGTACGATTCGGCACAGAGCAAGAGGTTGAATTCGTCCTGGGCTTCCATCGGCGGGGCCCACGACTGGCCGATGCTCGAGGCGTAGCAGCCGATGGCGCCGGTGGGGGCTGCCCCGTTGGTCGCCCGCAGCCAGGCCTCGGCGAAGCAGGTGCCGCTGTCGAACTCCCCGTTGTTGCACGCCACGGTCACGATGAATGGCAGCATATCGTCGTTGACCAGGGCGTCGATGTCGTTGATGTCGAAGCCGCTGGTGGCCCAAGAGGTCATCGAGCCGTGCCCGCAGTAGTTGATGATCCCGCGGCCGGCGTTGACCGCGACAGTAACGTCCGCGGCCGTCGGCGGGGTGGGATTCGAGTCATTAAACTGGTCCACCTCGGTGTAGCCGAACGCCATCAGCCAGTCGCGGATTTCGTCCATGTGTACCCAGTCGGCCTGGCCCTCGTCACCCTGGCCGGCACCCTGGGCGGAGGCGATGCCGGTCCCGCGCCAGAACCAGTCCTGCGTGGGAGCCGGGGTGGTCTCATAGGTGATCGTCCGCGTGACCTGGGTGTCGACTTGAGCAGTGTTTTCCGCCGAGTAACGTCCCACCATGATCTCGGGATAATCGTCCCCGCCGGCCAGCTTGGCATACGACGGGTCCGAGGCGCCGCCGGATGCGGTCGGTGAAGCCACCTGGGCGATGTCCCCCACGAGCAGGACAAAAGCCAGATCGGTCGTGTTGTAGAGGTTCTGGATATAGTTCTTGATCGCGGTGGCGTCGTTCCCGCCCGGAATGGTCGAGACCCCGACGGCCGTCGTCGGGATGCCCCGGTTATTCTTATGCGTCACCAACGGTGCGATATTCGGCAGCCAGGCATCGTGGCAGATGACCAGCAGGTCGCCCACTTCGTCGAGCGGGGCGTATCGTTGGAGCGCCTCTGCATAATTGAGGAAATGGTTCCGGTAGATCGCTCCGAACGACGGATCGATCTTCCCGTTCCACGAGCGGCGATCAAACTCATTTATGCCGCCGCCGCCCTCGGTGATCACCTCGACCAGCAGGTCACGGTACACGCGCAGCGTGCCGGTTGACGGATTGCTCTGCACCGGATGCGTCTCCAACACCACGGCGCGGAAGTCACGCTGGATATACGGCGTCCGCACCTGTGCCACCTCGGCGGGGAAGAACGCATCCTCCGCGTACTCCGGCCCAAACGTATACGGCACGTCGTCCGGGTTCACTCTGCGCAGGATGAATCCCTTGGACGGGACCGGTACAAGTCCCTCAAAGTCCGTGTAGGTGGCGCCGAGCACATTGACTTTGACCTTCCCCAGGTCGCCCACGATGACGCTCTCGCACACGTTGGGCACTTCCGGCGCCCCGGCTACCTTCATTAGGCTTTCCTTGCCCAGCGCAAGCTCCACGTACTTCCGCCCGTCGATTTGCACCGTTTCCATGGTCGGCGGGTTGAACGAATACCGAATCAACACGCGGTCCGGCGTGTTCTCCAAGACTGTCGCGCTGACCGCGTCGGCAGTATGGCCTTGGCTTCCGGCCGGCGCTTCCGCCGCGCAGACCGCGAGCAACGCCACCAGGCACAGCCGTGTCAGCCAGATGATAGGTTCTGTGTTCCTCATAGCAGCTTCTCCTTGTAATAGTTACCCTAGGTAGCAGCCTCTCTGTATGAGACCTGTCTAACGTCTCGCGGAAGAACCGCGGGCTTCAGCCCGCGCGGACTGAAGTCCGCGGCTCTTCGGGTTATGTCACATTATGTGGCACACGCTGGTGCGAGAATCCTTTCTCACGCTGGTGCAAGAATCCTTTCTCGCACTACATCGTTTAGCCTACGGACGCGTTGTATTCATCAACGTCGCCAGCGGATCGCTGAAAGCTGACTGCTGATCGCTGAAAGCTGACTGCTGATCGCTGAAAGCTGAAAGCTGATCGCTGACCGCTGACCGCTCCTTCCCTACGGACACGTCGTATTCAGCAGCGCCACGAGCGGATCGATGTCGCGCCAGTTTACGGTCCCGTCACCGTTCACGTCGTTATTCTCGTACGGGCACGTCGGCTGTCCGGGCGCGAACATCGCCAACCAGCTCGCCACGTCGTCGTTCATCGCCGCCACGAAATAGTCCACGTCGCGCCAGTTAACCTCATCGTCGCAGTTGCTGTCGCCGGGGCAGATCGGCGGCGCCACCGGCACCACGCCCCAAATCTCGATGTCGTCGATGTTCCAGCCCGGGTACGTGACCGAGCCGTCCGTCGTCCCCATCGCCCAGCGGATGTAGACCTTCGGCTGGTTGTCGGCGACGGCCGAGATGTCGTACTCGTACTGTGACCACGACGAGTCGCAGAAGGAGCCGCCCATATGCTCCCAGACACTGGTCCAGGTCGCACCATTGGTGGAGACTTCCACACCGGCATGATCAAAGGAGGCCGACTCGACGCCCAGCCAGCGCCAGAACTTCAGCGTGACTTCGGTCGCCTCGGAGCAGTCCAGCGGTGCGGTCGTCAGGTAGTACCGCGCCATGTTGTCGGTGTAGTCGCCGTTCAGGTTGTAGCCGTAGACGTTACTGCCCGTATGACCGCTGGTCGGGTCGTTGTTGTGACTCCCGCCGCCGGTCGGCGTCCCGAATGCCCACTGGCTCTGGGTCGTCCACCCGGGATCGATGTCGAGCGGGAAGTTGTGGATCACTTGCGGCCCGCCGACCGTGATCGACACCGTGGCGATGTTCGAGTCGCCGCCCTCCGGCGGCAGGCCGCCGTCGTTCGCCTTCCACTGGAAGCTGTCCGGCCCGCCGTACCACGCGTCCGGATGGTAGACCAGCAGGTGATTGATGTCACACACCGTGTGCGGCACCGTCGTGATCGGGCCGCACCAGGCGTCGGTCAGGTAGCCGTGGGTCGGCAGCGAGACGACAATATAGGTCAACTCGGCGGGCGGGTCCGGCAAACCGTCGTCGGTCGCCACCAGCTCGATCGTCACCGGCATGCCGATGTCGGTCTGCACGCTGGAACTGTTGGCGGTCGGCGGCCGCGGCCCGCAACTGCCCATGTTGGACAGGTCGCTCGGGTAAAAGTCCGGACTCAGACCCTCACCCTCCGACAGGCCGACGATGTGATCACTCGATGCAATCCCCAGTTGGCTGATGCTGATGCTGCCGTCATAAAACAGCTCGACCTGGAAGGTGTTGCTGTTGCTCGAATTGTACTCCGGCACGTTTTGCCACGTTACCGCCACGCGATCGCCCATGTCCTTCCAGCTCACGGTCCCGCCGCTGCTGGGGTTGAGGTCATCGAACAGGGCCGAGACGCGCGGCATGTCGAAGTGGTCCTCGAGCGATTCGTTGTACTCAGTGTCGCTGCCGCCGAACGTAAGGTACCCGTTGCTGCCCACATAGAACGAGTTGTACGACGTCCCATACAGATACACCGTCCCACTCGGCGAAACGAGCTCAGAATCGTCGTCCGACAACGACAGCGAGTTGCCGCCGGCCGGATCGGTCGGAAGTGCCGTGATCGGCGTCACGCAACCCATGTAGAAGTCATTCGAGCCGTTCGGCACGAACAGCAGGTTCAAACCGTCCAGATCGCCGGGGTCCTGCTCGGTGAAGAAGTCCGGCACGCCCGGCGTCGTGAACGTGTAGCACGCCCCGCCGTTGTCATCCAGCGTCATGTTGCCGGCTTCGTCGTAGGCTTCGACGATGTAGAAGTACGGGGTATCGTCCTGGAGCCCGCTCAGGTCAACGGTCGGCGACAGCGCGAACCCGCCGCCGGCGCTATCGGGCAAGGAACCACAGCTCAGCCCATAGTAGACCACGCCGCGGGCCATCTCGTTGCTGTCGAACGTGACCGTCGCGCTGCGCGGCTCGATGTTGATCGCCTGAACGTTGCTGATCACCGGCGGCGTGCAGTCCACCACGGCATCCGCGGTGACGACGACATTGTAGTTGCCTTGGCCGTCGTCGGCGTCGATGTACGTTGCGGTGATCGTGTCATTCGCGGCCACGAGCAGGACGCCCGGAGCGTTGGTCGCACTCACGTCGATCGAGCCGCTAAAGACAGCCGAACTGGGATTCGTCTCGGTCAGCAAAACCTGCTCGCCGGTCTCCGAATCGGACTCGATGTCCACCAAGACGGTCTCGATCACATTGTCATCGGTGTTCAGGCCGCAGTCCGCCACCGTGATGCCAACCGTGTCCTCGCAGGCGTACTTCGGGCTGTCGAGCACGATCGTGCCCGCGTCCGAGCATTGGCCCGGGAACGCCAGGGCCGGATCGCCCATCAGGTTGTACATCTCAAAATACCGGCGGGTCATGCCGCTGTCGCCGAAGTGCGCGAAGTAGCGCAGCTTGGTCTCGTTGTAGATCGGGCCGGCCTCTTTGGCGACTTCCGGCTGGTTCTCGTCGAAGATCGCGTCGAAGAGGACCTTTTCGAGGATGTCGTCCTCGGTCCAATAGCTGCTGACCGAGGAGCCCCAACTGCAAATGCCTGCTTTAATCGGCTCCAGCACCCACGTCTCCATGAAGCATTCAGTCGTGCCGGCGTAATCGCCGGTCGAGCACGAGAAGCTGCAAATGAAGGCGTACATGTTCTCGTTCGTCAGGGCTGCGACGTCAGACTGGTAGAAAGGCGGGCCGTCGCCCCACCCGGTCGGGCCGCCGTGACCGCTGAAAACGCCGTAAAAGCGGCCGCTGTTGAACGAGTCGCGGACATCCTGAGTGGTGGCGCCGTAGGTGACGGTGTAGAGCTTGTCGACATCCCACTCCTCCGGATCGCTCATGTAGTTGTCAATCACGTAGTTGTGCGTGCCTTCACTAATCTCATAGTTGTCGGTGGAGGCCATGAAGCAGGCCCGCTTGACGTAATCCGGATCAGCCAGCGGCCCGTTCTCGTAGTACAGCGTCTTGTCGACGATGTCCTGCAACTGGGTGCTCGTGCGGGCCGGAAAACGCCCGATCGCGATGTCGGGGAAGTAGTCGCTCCCCTCTACACAAACATAGTTGAGGTCGGTGTCCGGCGAGCCGGTGCCCGAACCCACCCAGTGTGGGACCAGGTTGGTGTCGCCAACCAGCAGGACATAATCCGGCGGATTCTCGCCGTTGTACTGAGTCTGAATATAGTTCTTGATTACCGTATTGCTCGTGCCGGCGGGTACGGAGTACGTGAAGATCGTGTAGCCCTGGGCCGCCTTCGCGTTCGCGAAGCTTGTAATCGCCGAGGAGAAGGTGTCGGCCACGACGATCAGATAGTTGCCCGAGCCGCGTTGGGCTACGAGGGGCAACACCTCGGGGTTGAGGATCACTTTGCCGAAACCGGGGGCCGGGTTGACCGCGTCGCGCGGGATGAAGCCGCCGTCAAACTGAATGTCAACCGTGATGTCTCGATAGAAGGTTAGCGTCTGCTTCATGGGGTTGTACGCCACCGGGAAGATTTCAAGCTGGAACAGCCGCTGGCTGCGGATGATGCCCACTTCTTGCACCACGACCCGCTGTTCCGGCAGATCGGTGTTGATCGTGTAGGCCTCGGCCTTGTTGTAGCGGAAGATGGTGTTCTCCCGAGCACCGGGCACCTTCGGCAGCGGGTCCTGCGCCGGCCACAGCAATAGGTTTGTTCCCGCCACCTGCGTATCGATCGTGACCGCCGTCCCCGCGTAGACGGCGAGCGATACGCTCGCGCCGGCCGGGGCCGCGAACGCCCGGCGGATCACCGGGATCGCGGGGTCACCCACTTCGCCGTAGACCTGCGCCTCGGGCCAGGTCACCTCGACGAACTGGTCAACCTTGGTCTCTTCGTGCGGCCGCAGTTCCAGGCCGCTGGTCTGGACCCGGACCGTCAGACCCGTCAGGTCGGACGCTTCGACGGTCAAGATCGCGGCACTGGCGGCCGCCGGGTCCTTCGACATCACGTTTCCCAAGGTATCTATTTTTAACCAGGTGCCCGCGGACGCGAGACCCGCGGACATGAACAAGACCGCCGCTGCCGCGACGGTCCCCATTCGGACAACCCTACTTGGCTTTTGCATGGACAAGCTCCTTTGGAAAACAAGTACGAAACAGGCCACTTCCAGCCGCGCTCGCGGCCACCAGTGACATGACCCAACGCGGCGGCGATTCACCACTAGATACTTCGATCTCATGTATGAGGGAGAAAAGGGTTGAGAGGATGTACATTAGGCGCATGGGTACAAATTCGCCCCCTTGGCGTGATCGCCCGAATTCATAGCGGCCATGACCCAGTGCGATTCTCACTCCCCCCTCTCTCCTTCTGCTTCCAACCACCTGCTGGCAGAACAAAATACATACTACCACATTGGCACCGATTATGGGGCAAGCTGGGTTGTTGTTTTTACAACTTTATGTATGTTGCCCCGTAGCACTTGAAATCGGACTGCCCGTACGAAAAATGTAGCATCTGGCTCGCTGGGCCGAAAATCCTTTCATTCGCTGGGCCGAGAATGCAGTGGACGAACGTGAATTAAGGGAAATCCTGGATTTCGCGGTTGAAAGCGCTCAATTAGCAGGCACTTTCACCCTCGGTTATTTCAAGGCCGACACTCCACACGAGATGAAGGCCGATAATACGCCAGTCACCATCGCCGACCGCGGTGCCGAAGAACGGCTCCGGCAACGGATCGAGGCCGCATTCCCCACCCACGGCATCCTCGGCGAAGAGTTCGGCGAAAAGCCCGGCTCCACACCCGCCCGCTGGATCATCGATCCGATCGACGGAACCATGTCGTTCATCAGCGGCGTCCCGCTCTATAGCGTATTGGTCGGTTTCGAGTGGGAGGGGCAAATGCTCGCCGGCGTGATTCACATGCCGGCCCTCGGTGAAACGGTCTACGCCGCCCGTGGCCTGGGCTGCCGCTGGAACGGACGTCCGGCCTGGGTCTCCAACGTATCGGACCTCGCGCGGGCTCGGCTGGTCGTGACATCCGTCAAAACGCTCTATCGCGAGGGCCGCGGACCGGCGTATGAGCGCTTGCGCGACGCCTGCTATATCGACCGGGGCTGGTCCGATGCCTACGGCTACGCGCTGTTGGCGACCGGGCGGGCCGAGATCGTCCTCGACCCGATCTTGTCCATCTGGGACACCGCCGCCCTGCTGCCGATCGTGACCGAGGCCGGCGGCACCTTCACCGATTGGTCCGGCAACCAGACGCACGCCGCCCCTGAAGCTTTGGCGACCAACGGCGCGCTGTTCGAGGCAGTGATGGCAATGGTGCTTCGTACCAACACAAGCTAAACACATACGAGAACGTGGGCCATCCGACCTATTCCATCGCCCAGTCGGAAGCGAAGTCCCAGAAACTCCGGCTGCCTCTGCCAGACGCTCTGCTCTACGCCAACGCCGGCTGAGCAGAGCGGGAGCAAAGGCAAAAGAGCAGAATCACGCGCCGACAGAAAAAGTGCCAAACCCCAGCCGCCCCGTAGGGGCGCAGGCACCTGGCCCCCGCCCCAGCGGGGCGACAGAAGCGGTCCGGACAACCGGCGTTTTCTTTCGCCCCGCTGGGGCTCGCGCCCCTGTATCAACACTCCCGGGGGCTTGACGCCCCCGGCTAACAACTTCCGCCCTTCCAGGGCTGTCATCCGAAGTCCTGCAAGGCGTGCCCATGAGCCGCAACGGGTCACGCCGGCAAATCATCCACAAATCCAACCCCGCCAAAACTGTCATGCCCCCTCTATCAGGGTGCTCGGCGATGACGCCCACATTTTCCGACCGGCGGCGGTAAAATATATGCTATTGATGTTCCCGATTGAAATAACCGCCGCCGTCGTCGCGTCTTACTAATGGGAACGAATGCTCGGAAGGAGTCTGCGCATGCCTGCCAGGAATCATAGGCCGTCACGATCGGTCATGCTGCTTCTGATCGGCAGCTTCTGTGCAGCGGCGCCGGCGGACGAGCGGCTCACGGTCTGGGGGCCGCCGCCGCGGGAGAAGCCGCACTTTACCAAGGGGGCCGAGGGTTTCCCGCCGTTGCCGTTGCCGGTAGTGCCGCAGCGGCGGACGGAGAAGAAGCGCCCGCCGGCGCCGCCGATGCTGATCGCGAACCTGGCTCGTTTCAGCTTCCGCGGCTGGAAGGGCTCGCCGGGGGCGGTGGACCACCTGCTCAACAATGCGAAAAAGCACCTGAAAGTGTGGTACGGGTGGGAACAGCTCGATATCGGCGAGGTGGTGCGGAAACACGCCGCCAAGATCGAGCATCGCACGCCCATCCTCTATCTCTGTGCGTACTACCCGCTCGATCTTACCAGCGACCAGCGCCACGCGCTGCGGGCGTACGTGCTGGGCGGCGGCACGCTGCTGATCAACTGTTGCGGTCAGCGGGAAGCGTTAGCTTCGGCTGAGGCGGAATTGGCGGTAATGTTCCCGGGGTGTCCGTTACGCCCGCTGCCGCTCGACCACGCGGTCTATCACGCGTACTACGATATCGAAAAAGTGCGCTACCCCGTGCCGTCGGACAACCCGCTCGACGGCGGAGCCGAGCAAGTGGAGGCCCCCCGACTCCGCGGCGTCACGCTCGGTACGCGGGCGGCGGTGATCGTCAGCCTTGAGGACCTCGCCAGCGGGTGGAACGAGTGGCACAACCCCGGCGTGCCCCGCGTCCACGCCCAGGATTCAACCCGGCTTGGTTTGAACCTGATTACCTATGTGACCGCCGAGAATCGTTATGCCCGCTTTCTGGCCCGCACGCGGGAGATTGCCGGTCCGAGTGTCCGCCCGCGGACGCAACTGGTCTTCCCACAGTTGATCCATGACGGCAATTGGAATCCCAACCCGTCCGCCGTCCCGTTTTTCCTGAAGGAAATCGGGTCGAATACGTCCGTGGCGGTGCGCTTCGAGCGGAAGACGATGGAGATCAAGGACCCGGCCCTGTTCGAGCATCCGCTGTTGTATATGACCGGTTCGTGGAACCCGAGCCTGAGCCGCGAGGAGCAGGCGCTGCTGCACCGCTATCTGACCACCGGCGGTACGCTCTTGGCCGACGCCGCCGCGGGCAGTGCGGAATTCGACGTGGCGTTCCGGGCGTTGTGTCGTCAGTTGTTCCCGGAATCGCCGTTGGCGCCGCTACCGTCGGACCACCCGCTATTCACGTGTTTTCACACGTTGGACAAGCTGACGCTGCACCATGAGCGGGAGCCGATCGCCCCGCTCGTGGAGGCGGTGACAATCGACGGCCGGCCGGTGATTCTCTACAGCCGTTATGGTCTTTGCGACGGCTGGGCCCACCAGTTCAGCACGTACGCCCGCTGCTACACGACCGACGACGCCCTGAAGCTGGGCACGAATCTGGTCGTGTTTGTAATGCAGTGAGGTGGTCAGGCGCTGCAGCGGCCGGCCCCCGTGCCGGCCGAAGACTGTTGTAGCGTTGGGGCTCTGTCCCCAACGTAGCGGCCGGGCCCCGTAGCGACCGTCCCACCGGCTGGAAGCCGGTGCCACACAGCCGATGTAGCGGCCGGGCCCCGTACCGGCCGAACCACCGGCTGGAAGCCGGTGCCACAAGAGAGATGTAGCAGCACGATTATGAAACGCAGGTAACCATCGGATGACGCAAGCGCGACCCCAAGCCGACGCGGCCGTTCAGCAACAGGCCCAAATCGTCCAAAACGTGGCCAAAACCCGCGTCCGCATCCGCCAGGAAATCGCGCGCCGCATTATCGGGCAGGGCCGGGTGCTCGACGATCTGCTGACCGCCATCTTCGCCCAGGGGCATGCGCTGCTGATCGGCGTGCCGGGTTTGGCGAAGACGATGATGGTCCACACCGTCGCCGACATCATGGACCTGGCTTTCGCGCGCATCCAGTTCACGCCCGACCTGATGCCGGCCGACATCACCGGGACAGAGGTGCTCGAAGAGGACCGCACCACGGGCAAGCGCGTCTTCCGTTTTGTACACGGGCCGGTTTTTGCCAACATCGTGCTGGCCGACGAGATCAACCGCACGCCGCCGAAGACGCAGGCCGCGCTGTTGCAGGCGATGCAGGAGCGGGAGGTCTCGGCGGCGGGCCAGACGCATCCGCTGCCGGCCCCGTTCTTTGTGCTCGCGACGCAAAACCCGATCGAGCAGGAGGGCACCTACCCGCTACCCGAGGCCCAGCTTGACCGCTTCATGTTCGCGTTGAAGGTGGATTACCCAACGGCGCGGGAAGAGTTAACGATCGCTAAAACAACCACCGGCCAGGCCCTGCCTCAGCCGGCGAAACTGCTCGACCGGGACACGGTCCTGCAACTGCAAGCGCTCGTTCGCCGCGTGCCGATCTCGGATCACGTGGCCGGGTACGCGGTCAAATTGACGCGTGCCACCCGCCCGGACGATGCGTCGGCGCCGGAGGTCGTCCGGAAGTACGTCCGCTGGGGAGCCGGGCCGCGGGCGGTGCAATACCTCGTCCTGGGGTCCAAGACGCGGGCGTTGCTGGCGGGCACGACCAACGTCTCGTGCGACCACGTCCGCGACGTGGCCCCGATCGTCCTCCGCCATCGCGTGCTGACGAATTTCGCCGCCGAGGCGGAGGGCGTCGACGCCGACCGGATTGTACAGGAGCTACTGAAACAGGTATCGGAGAGTTAGGCGATTATTGAGAAACGATCGTCTGGACCACCCAATAAAGTAGAGTAATGGATTGGTGCTCCATGGCCGATGCCAAGGCGAACACGCTACTTGAACCAGCCCTTCTCGAACGAATTAAAGGACTCGCACTGGTAGCCCGGCGGGTCGTCGAGGGGACGCTGCACGGCCTGCACCGCTCGCCGTTGCACGGGCTGTCGATCGAGTTTGCCCAGCACCGTCAATACTGCCCGCCGGACGAGCTCAAGCATCTCGATTGGCGGGTGCTGGCCCGCTCCGATCGCTACGTCATCAAGCAGTACGAGCAGGAAACCAACATGCGGGTCGTCGTGGTCTGCGATTGCTCGCGCTCGATGGCGTATGGGGGGGGGAAGCGGTCAGCTTTCAGCGGTCAGCTTTCAGCGGTCAGCGGTCAGCTCTCAACGGTCAGCGATCAGCGGTCAGGTTCCGGGCCTCCTCCGGGCGTTCATCGCGACCGCGAGACGAATATTGCATCCGATCAGGTGGACAGAGAAAGCCCCGACCGGCAGAGCAAGTTTCATTACGCTCGAGTGCTGGCCGCCGCGTTGTCGTACTTACTCTTGCGGCAGGGTGACAGCGTCGGTTTGATGCTCAGTAACTACCGCGTCGTCGAGCAGGTCGCGCCGCGAGCGGCCCCCGGGCAGCTCCTCAGTCTCTGCCAGGTCCTCGCCGCCGCTCAGCCGAGTGGGGTGACCGACATCGCGGCGGTGATTTCGCAGTTGGCGGCCCGGCTGCAACGCCGCAGCCTCGTGATCATCATCAGCGACCTGCTCGATCATCCTGGGGAGGTGCTGGCGTCGCTCGGGCAACTGGCTCACCGGGGGCACGAGGTGATCGCGTTCCAGGTCCTCGACCCGCGCGAGATCGAATTTGACCTCGGCCTAGCGGGCTTGGGCGTGACGGTTCTCCGCGACATGGAGACCGGCGAGGAGTTCGAGGCCGAGCCCCAGTTGATCCGCGACCTGGTGCGGGCGGAAGTGCGGCGTTTCTGCGAGCGGCTCGACGCCGGGACGCGGGCCCACGGCGTACACCTGCTGCGCTGCCGCACCAGCGAGCCGGTCGAGCAGGTTTTGACGCGCTATCTGCATTCGCGGCTGAAAGGGAGGCGGCGATGATCAGTCTGATTCACCGTTCGCGGGCTTGCGGGGAGCGACGGCCGCGCCGCACTCCGGGCACCGGCCGCTCAGATTGCCGGTCAGGTCATATCCGCAGGCGGGGCATTGCCCCGGCACGATAAACTCCCGCCAGCGGTCAACCAACCGGCTCGCCAGCGGCAGCCAGACAATCGAGACGACGAAGATAAAAAGGCCGCCCTCCGCGCCGTGAGCGAAGGGTCCGTAAAAAAAGGAGGGATTTGCCCCGGCTGGATTAGCCAGGATGCCGCAGCAGACCGCGTTGATCACCGCCAGGGTGAAGATGAACGCGACTCTCTCGCCACGGCTATGGGGGTGGATGTGGTAGACGCAGTAGGTGACGGCTGCCAGTGCCGTCAGGCAGAGGAGGCCGACTTGCAATGAGAAGGGTTCTCCCAGCGGGAGCAAGGCGCGCCTCAAAGCCGAGAGGGTGATGGTGACGAGCGCGTAGTACGTCAGAAACCGTGTCGCCGCCGCCGTGTTTTCGTTGATTCTTCGTCGAGCCACGCCGCCATGATATTCTCCCTGGGCGGAAAAGGGGATTGACGATCGACGAATGACGATTGGGGTTGAGCACCCTCTGGCCCTCGGTCGCGCGCCACTGCTCCTTATCGGACGTTCCCCTGGGTGGAATGTGTAAGCTCCTGTTTGGTAAGATGTTAGCCCAAGTTGAACAGTTGTGAAG
>JAGMDK010000160.1 GCA_023128695.1 Phycisphaerae bacterium | reverse complement strand
GTAGGTTCGAGTCCTACTCGGGGAGTTCAGAAAACCCCTGTTTCAAGGGGTTTTTTGATGGGCAGGGAAAAAGGCGCTGAATTAACGGCAATTGTTTTCACGCAGTTTTCACGCAGAATGGCTTCAGAGCTGGGGCAGCTTCCTCGGGCGACCACGACCACGCTTCTGATCCCCGTTGGCCGCCACACGTTCCAACTCGGACTTGTCGAACGCGAGGTGTCCGCCGATTTTCCTGGGGTGTAGTGCACCCTTACGGATCAATCGGTGCACGGCGAGGTCAGGCCGGGCCAACCCCAGCCGGTCGAGGCCGAGGTAGGCAATGGCCTCATGCATCCAGCAAATGGGGGCTCTTTCGGGCTCGGATTGCGATTCTGTCTTCTTCATGGCTGACTTCGATCGTCATCCAGGCTTGCCCGGACGCCCGTTTTGCAGCGGGCAATCCGGATCGCAGTACGCCGCAACCGTCGGGTCTCCGCATCCGCAGCTTCGATAGTCCCTGGAGTAAGCACCGTTCACCTGCGCGAGGATCTCATCCTCGGTGATGACGCGTTTCTCGCCCGTTGGCCGATTCTTTGCTGCCCAGGCGTTGAGTGCGGCGACGACAAGGTCTTCAGGCAGACCAGCTTTCTTCAGCTGTACCGCCAAGCGGAAGCACCTTACCCGCTGGTAGTCGCTGACGCCCTCGGTGAGCATCCGCTGCGCGCACGGTGGAAGGCCAAAAACGGAACGCGTCTTGTCCGACGGTCGTAGTGGTATCCCCTCTCGTGGCAGCCCAGCTGCTCGGCCGTTTGGCCGGTCCAGTTCGTTGATCTCGATGATCTCGTCGAGCCGCTCCTCTTTCACTCGAACGACTTCCTCGAGGAACTGCCACTGGTCTGCCGATGGAGTCAGGCCGCGACGCGGATCCAGGAACACGGTTCGGCCCTTGGTAACCAACGCGCCGAACAGCGGCGCATAGATGTAGTTGCCGTACGTGGTTCGTGTGTCGAGCCGGTCGTGTTTGGGAAACACCTCCGTGTTGAGCTGTCCGATCTCCTCGAGAACGTGCCGCACGACAAGCCGAGCCTTCGCGGCCGACACGCCGGCCTCATCGAGAAACATCCACACGTGGTAGCCCTTCGATTTGCTCCGCTCGATGTACGCGGCCAAGCCGTAGCGCTCCGCGCTCGCGAGGAAGTCCATCGGTGGTCCTAGGTCATCGATGTCGAAGTCCGCAACGACCGCACGGATTCTGTCCCCAACGAGCAGATAGACTCCGTACGGCTGTTTACCCTGAAGATGGGCGAGGATGACTCGATCGGTAACTGCTCGCTTGACCTGCCGGGCTCGGCCCGTGACGAGGTCGTACGTTCCGTACACATTCAGCAAGCCCGTGAAGAACATCCGAAACAACCCTATCTTCTCCGCTGTCGTTTTCATCGTGTTCGTCGTCACCCAGTGCAGCCTCCGGACGGCTCTGATCGCGGCGCCGGACGGAGGCGCACGGCACTTGGTTCGCGCTGCTATCATTCGCTACGAGAGCGGCTCAATCCGATCAGCCGTTTCAGGTACTGCGGTCGAACACTTGGCACTCACAAGCGAATCGGGTGCGAAGTCGGGCCCATGGACGGCAACGGGATCCCATCGTCGCGGCGAATGCGCGACACATCTTCAGCAACGAACTTCTGCTGACGCTGCTTTCCCCTGCCGCCGAAGGCGCCGAGCGTCAACCCGCGGACAATCCAGGCTCCGCACGAACGGAGTTTGCCCCTAGAACGACACCTCTTCCGCTTGGTCCGGCGGGTCTTCAGAGCCATCCAGAGCTCTTTCACGGAGTCTGATGAAGTCCAACGCGTGCCGCGTCACAATCAGCAGGTCGCTGAGCTCCGACGGGTAGTAGTAATCGGTGGATTTCCAGCTGTCTGACGCGTCGTCTCGATATCTCTTTTCGATCTTTGTAGACCATTGCACTTCCGTCCGATCGTCGCGCTGGATCTCCTGCCTCCATAGGGCAGCACACACTCGCCCTGCCCGGAACTCATGATCGGGTTGTCTGTTTTCCTGGGACATCGTTCGGTTCTCCTCTGTTTGGCGGCCATAACAAACGGTACGAGAGCGACCGCAAACCCCAGCGGGTGGGCTTCCGTTGGACGCCCTCGTCTTCGCAGTCAAAGCGGCTGAATCAGAGAGGCTGTTTCAGATGCCACGAAATCAAGTGGTGAACAGAGGGCATGTGTTGGCGTAAGACATCGGCACAAGCCAGTTGCGATTAGAACAGCGGACCCGGCCCGGGGCCAAACGCACCGGACGGCGCGAACAACCTCAGCATGGCGGCTGCGGAAAACAACTGATCTTCGTCCAGATCGTCAATAGGGAGATCGCACAGCCTACGGAACGCCTCAGGGGCCGATGGGTCCATTCCGGCGGCCAGACGATCCAACTCAGCATCGTGAGGCGCTAGTGATGTGTCGTCTTTGCGGTTGACTACGTCGTCAAGCGTTTCAGTTGGCCCGTCAATCTCGTCCACCGCGCGAGCCATGAGCCAGTCGTCCATAAGGGCGTTTTCGTACTCTGGCGGACGAACGTCATCTTCTACGGGCGCGGAGAATCTAATGGGCGGAGTTGAGCCCATGGCCGGTTCGCTCCACGGGGCAGCCAACTCATAATCCTGCGATTCGCTTTCGTAAAGCAAGTGCGGTGGCTCGTACAGCGTCGAGGATTCTCCGGTTGCAGGACGCCCGTGGGCGTTCTCATGCGTCGCGTGACCGGTTGCAGCCGGCGTGTAGGCCCCGCGCCGATACGGGATGGATGGATGGCAGCCCAGTAGAGCACGATACAGAGGATCATAAGGTGGCACAGATGCTCTCCTTGCGACAAGGCCGCACGTTTCCCGCGGCAACTCGGGAGCTTGGTGTTCCAGGTCATCGCCCCCTCCCTGCCGCGAAGGACGCGAACGAAACTTCCCCGCCCATCGGATGGATAGCGGTATGAATAGGTGCGCTGTTTCAGAAACTCCGATTCAGCCATTGGTTCGTGGCCGAGTCGACTCCGAGCAGGTCCGGGATGTCATCTGCCCATTGAGCGGGATCCGCTTCACGGATTCGCTTGGGCAGAAACGGCCCGTAGTACGCCAACAGCTGCTCGGCGATCATGCATCGGGTATACCACCCGCACGGTATGAGATGCTTGGTGCAGACCCAGCGGATGTAGCTACTTCGTTCTTTCCGCTTGACGGCTTCGGCGATCTGCGCCAGCACCCCGTCCAGGCCTGGGCCGTCGCTGCCAACCGCGTCCAGCAAGGCGGCCTCGTAGCCAGCGTCCTCGGCGCTGCGATAAGCGCGTTCCAGCAGAGATACGGCTTCAGCGCGGGCCTGACCACGGGTCAGTATTTGTGGCGTGCGGAGGCCATATCTGTACAGATGTCCGATGAACCTGCCCGCTATCTCAAGCAAGTCCCGCTGTGACTTGCAGGAGCCGTCTGCCCACGGGAACCGGCTCATGGCATCGTCGATCCGGGCATCGATGATCCGGTGCAGATGCCCTTCATCAAGCTCTGCCGTTAGACAGTCGAGAATCTCCTGAGCCTGACCTGCCTCATTGGAGTTCATCGTAGACGAGCTCCTCCAGTGGATCGTCGGGCGTAGGGTACGATACCCGCGCGGCGGCACCTTCGTTTGCATGCCGGTGCCGGATCATGTTGCGCACCTGGGTAACATGGCGACAGTACTTGCGGTGCGACTCGGTGATGATCTGATCACGGTGAGATTTGCCGGTCACCGGCTGAAACTCCGGAGTGTCGATTCGTACGACATCGGTCCCGGCACGCAAGATGGCCTCGAACTTGCTTAGGGTAATAAGATCATCGGCAGATGCGAGTCCGCGAAGGTCCTTGGTCAGATGTCCGGCATCCTTGCGGTCGACGTTGAAGATGATCGTCGAACCCGTGGCTGAGAGGGCGTCGGCGCGGCGTTGGTTAAACTGACTGAGGAACTGGTGAGCCAGGGTCAGGCTGACCCGGTACTTACGCGTTTCGGCGATCATCTCCTCGAGCGCGTCGGTCATGAAGCGAGGAGCTTCATCGCAATAGCTGTGGAATTGCCGGCGCTTCTCGATCGCCGTGTCGCTGCGGCTCAGTGCGGCATTGTGCACCAGGGATAGGATCAAACAGCCGAGAACCCCACTCACGTCCGGGCCCACCGTGCTGAGGTTAACCAGCAGGATCATGCCGTCATCCATGATCTTCCGGAAGTTGAAGGCGCTGTCCGGCTGGGAGAGCATCAAGGCAACGGTCCCGCCGACCAGGAGTTTGCTGAGCTTGTTCTTCGGAGGCCCAAGGTCGTCCTTGCGATACTCCGGGAAATCGTGCGCCCAGAACTTTCGTGGCTCCTCGCCATCGACAACCGCGAGTATCGCATCCCGCAACCGCTGGCCCTCGTCCGACTTGCGGCTCAACACCGTGGACACATCGAGGAGCGTGCTACCTGGCAGGTGTAAGAGCGCGTAGAACGCCTCGCGCAAGAAACGTTCCAACCGGTCCCCCCAGCCCGTGACGAAGCTCTTGAAAGAGGACACCAGGTCGGCAGCCACACGGGTCGGATCCTGGCCGGGGCCCAGCGACAGCGGGTTCCACAGGGGGACCCACTCCCGGTCACCGGGGTCGAAGTAGATGGTACGGTCGACATCCCGCTCCGATATCCGATCCAGCAACAGCTCGATCAGGTCACCATGGGGGTCGATCACGGCCACGCCGTCTCCGCGCTCCATGTCCTCCAGAATCATCCGCTTCAGCAGCATGGACTTGCCCGTGTCCGGCCGGCCGATGACGTGAACGTGGCGCCGACGGAGTTCGTCGGGAATGCAGACAGGGATCGTGTGTCCGGCGTGTGCGCGTGTGCCAATCCTCGTGCCCGTGGATAGGTCCTCGTTGGGAACAGGAAGCGTATCAAGCGTCTCCAATCGAATGTGCCGGTTGTCTAACACACTCGCCGGTGGCAAGTGAACCAAGCCCGCAAGTTCCCATGAGTTCACCAAGAACCCCGGGCGATACGTCACGCCACACGCCAGCATCCCGTTGATTTTCCTTGCGGGCAGGACGGCGGTGAAATCGTCCCGCGTGACGGTGTTGAGCGGCCGGCCACCGTGCTGGAACAAATGCATGAACGTTGCGAGCGAGCGCAGAATCCAACTTCCGCGGCGGTCGGCCCCGCACAGAGCGATCCGCACCGCGGCGGCGAAGAGCGGCTTGTCGTTGTGGGCCTTGCTTTCCACTTCCCACGCCATCTGGCGCAGGTCACCCGAGGGCGCCTGGAGTGCACGCTGCGGCATTGGCGCGCCGTCGAACATCTTCACGTTGTACTCCAGGTCCTGCAGAACCTCGACGTTGCGGTGCCAGTTGTTGTCAGGTTGCACAGGTTGCAGCAGGACCTGATAGGTCGCAACTGCCGGCGAAGGGACGCGGGCCAGGGTGGCTAGCAGGGTCTCGAACGGTGTCGTGCGAAGTTCTTCCGGGCGCGAAAGCAGATGCGAATACGGCGGAGCGGGGTAGTAGTCCTCTATCAGCGTGTCCGCTGTTCCACTTTCCCCTTGACCCCATGCTGTGCGCTGGCCCTCGATAGTCAACTCGCACCGGGGGAACTCGCCGTAAAAGGCCGCGTATAGAACCGGAAGGTCTTGCTGGTGGCAAAGTATGCTGATGCCAACGTGCGCCTCGTTGCCGATGATCTCGAACCCGATGCGATGGTTGACGCCGACGAGCTGCTTGAGAAACCGTTCGCCGCGGCGCCAGTCGGCGCTGAAGTCGCGCGGGATCCATGCCCGAAGTCGAACGAGGTGCTCAGCAGACACCGGTTGTTCAGGAACCGCGTCGTTCACGGGATCGCTGGCGAGCAGATCCTTGATGTTCCTGATAGGTTCGTAGCGGGGCTCCAGGGCAACCGGTTGTGTCCGGATGACGGGTTGACAGCCCTTGCTGGCCTCATTGTGGACAGCTCGCCGGGCCTTCTCGGCAAGCATGTGCGGGTAGGCCCTGTTTAGGAGCGCACGCTCAATGCTCATGTAGATTCTCCGTTCCAGCCAACCGCTATCGACCATAAAGCGGCTGGCCGGCGTCCGCCGTTTCAGATAGGCATGGAAATCCGGCCCGGAGAATCAGCTTCGCCCCAGCCGGCGCATGCGCTGGATCATCCGCGGATGCTCTTTCAGCGCTTTGGGTAAGTTGGCCCGGATTCGAACGGCGGTGCCTTCGGTGAGCTCGGAGGGCAAGAGATGGCCATACCTCTCGAGATACTCGTCGGTGGCGGCGAACTGCTCGTCAACGGAGAGGGTACCCCACCACGTGCTGATTTTCGCGACGACCTCGTTTTCGCCGTATCGCTGTGCGATCCGCCTGGCGAGCTTCTTCAGTATGGCGTAGAGACCGCCTTCTTTCCCAGTGCGGGCGATCTCGAAGGCTGCTTTCTCGCCGTTTCGCCCGTACTCGTGGATGAGTAGGCGGACACAGCGTCCCCACTCGAAATCCAGCGAGGCGCCGGGCATCGTGCGAACGTGAAGCACGGCGGCCTCGGTGTGGCGCATGAAGTTGATCACGTGCAATCTGAACTCGTCCCATTGCTTCAGCTCTGCATTCCTGAGGGGGAACGAGTTGACCGCTTCGTCGACGCGGGCATCGGTCTCGTCCAAGGTCCTTTGCGGATCGATGCTCTCGAGCAGTTGGTCGAGTCCCATCATTGAATCAGGCTCCCTATAGCCGGCGGAAGATCGACGACGTGCGCTGCAGACCCGTGACGTACGCACGAATGAGATCGCGGTAATCCTGAGCATAGCGCTCCGGCTGGTGTGCCGAGATCGAGGATGCGAGAGGTTGCCCACATTGGGCGATGAACTGGCGGATGATCGAGACTTTCTGCGGCCAATCGGTCGGAGCCACGTGTCGATCGAACGCTTCACGAATGTAGCGTTCGACTGACTCCGTTTTCAGGCCTTCGGCAATCGAATCGAGCACCAAACGCATCCCCCCGTTCACTCCGTCATGAGCATCTTGGTAAGCCGAGGCGATATCTCCATTGCGGCGACGGTATTCTTGTTCTATCAGCTCTTTCGCACGGCCAGCAGCTTCAGCATGCGACAGCGCGCCTCCTCGCGACACGCAGGTTGTGAAGTGGTAGTTGTAGTAGTCAGCGAGGATATTGCTGAACTCGTCGAAGCTGGAGACCGTATTGGAACGGAGAGTATACCGCATTCGGGCCTCGTCGTGCGGGATGCCGATCCGTTGTGCCATTACTCGCTCGTCCAACGCGGACAGTAAGCTGTTGATGGACACCATGACAGAGGACTCCTCTCAAAGCGTACGCAGCAGCGACTGTATCTGGCCGAATGACTGCGTGTAGGCCTGAACGATTTTCTCCCAGTTCTTTGCAAAGCGTGCGGGTGGCTGCGATCGGATCTCGGACGGCAGGTGCGGGGCAAGCCGCTTCAGCAGCGCGCGCATGAAGGCCACCTTCATGTTCCAATCGAGCGGGTCCAGCGCTTCCGCGAGAACACCGCGTACATACTTCGCTTGCTCTTCGTATTTGTAGCGATCTGCCATGAGGTCCAACACGTAACGGAGCCCACCGCGTGTTGCGTCGCGGGCTTCAGCGAAGGCTGCGGGAGAGCCTCCGATGCGAGTGAACGCACGGTCGAGGAGATCCAAGGCGGCGGCGGCGACCGACTGAGGAATGACGGAGCCCGCGACTACACCGGTACGCCGCAGGACATGAAGGTAGAAAGAGGTGATCACATCGCTGAACTCGTCGTAGGAACTCGCCACGGTTGAATCGAGTGTATAGCCAATACGAGCGGAGTCGATGGGAACCGCAACCTGCTCAGCCACGTGCAACGGATCGATCGCCTCCAGGACGACCTCGAGTGTCTTGGTAGCCGTATCACCATCGGGTACACCCTCCGCGTCTTGTTTGGTCGGCGATACGGGCGGCGGCTTGGCGTTTTTGCCCAAGGCCGCGTCATAGAGTGGGCTGATATCTTCATGGTCGGAGTCGCCCGCGAACTGGCTCAAGGCAATGCAATCCCTGGCTGACAGCAGCGGGAACGTGGTTCGCAACCGACGTACCGCTGGAGGCAGGGACCGTACCAGTTGCAGCAGCCTGCTGCCAAAGCCCGCCGGGTACTTCTGCCTGTCAACGTGGTACGCTGCCCATGCCTTGAGAAGCGTATGCGCCGCGCCGCTGTCACCGGCCATCAGGTACCGCCCCAGTGCGGTCCAAAAACGACACTCGTTTCCCTGAGACAGGTGATGCGCGGCCCGCCCGACGGCGTCGGCATGGTCTTCGGATGGAACGGACGCTACATAAAACCCGCCTCTCAAGCTCGCCATGACGATCATGTCGTCATCGAAGATCTTTTGCACCAAATCGGCGACGTTGCCTACGACGATCGTTCGGATCTTCTCGGAAGCCTCCGCTACCGCGGTTTGGATACGCTGCCATTCGGATGGCGCCAATGTCTCAAGTGACCGGTCGCTGGGCGGTGCGGGGTAGATAAACCGCCGGACCGTGGGGTCTCCGGAACAGGCAGCCAGCTTGGCCGGAATCGCCTCAACCGCTGCGAAGTCCCCTGCTTTCGAGGCCACGTGGCCTGTCGCGACCATGTCCAGGGGTATTGGCATCTGCAGGGAGGCGGACAGCAGCGCCAAGAGAACCGGCAAGTCGGCCGAGAAGCCCGACACTTCGAATCCGAGATTGGCTGTTGAGGCTGCGCCGAGGTTGGCGGCAGTGAGCGTGAACTTCAGCCGAGGTAAGCCGAGTAACGTGGTGATTCGGTCGACGATCGGCAGAATTACTTCTGTGACGTGCCGGATGACCGGGCTTACGAAGACAACCGGGCCGGGAACACGAACGCGCTTCGGCGAGGTGTCATCACGCACGCTGGCAACCACGGCAGTAGTAACAGCTTGGGCGTCATCTCCCTGGCCGAAGACCAGCGCTGTCCTGGCTCGACCAATCGCCGTTGCATCATCCATCGTCTTCATCACCACCCGGAGCGCGCCACTCGATCGCGATCCGGCCTGTCTCAACTCCCGGGAACACGCACAGCGTTAGCTCTCCGTCGAGCAGCTCAATCTTCTTGGTAGGTTCCTCGGTGGCCTCGCCGGTGTCAGCCGCCAGCTTTAGTGGGCGTCCGGGAAACGCAGCCGCCCAAACGAGATCGCCTTCCGTCAGCGTGTCCTCCCAGAGAACCCAACCGGTGTCGAGTGTCAGCGAGTACGTGCCGGCAGCGATCCTGCTGATCGCCCCGCTGCCCGCACTCCCGGCAAGTCGGATCGAACCGACTGCCACGCCTGCGCTGTCCATCAGTGTCAGCTCGACTCTGCGCTTCCCACCGAACTTCGCGATCTCCGCGATTACCCGTTCATATTCCGCTCGCCATCGCGGGTCACGCCGGAACTGATCAAGCGCCGGATCTTGATCCAGTTGGACGGTGTCAGCTGTCTCCGCCACCAGTTCGGCCATACGCACACGCGTGGCCAACGCGTCCACCGTCCTGAAGTAGTCCACGCTCACGGCCATGAATTCCTGGAATTGCTGGAATCCCCGTGCGTACGCCGGCTGACGGCCGAGCGCAGTGATATCGACGAACGCCTGCCGTAAGGCGTGTTCGGGGTGCGTCTCCTGCATGGCTTGGGCGATGATGGGCACGAAATAGAGGTCGTTGTTCATTGCTCGTCCTCCTGCGGGCGATCGGGATGCACAGCGCGGACTCGATGCCAAACGCCGGCTTCTTGGGCGGCCGCTACGAAGGACGGTCGGCTGGCCAGTGTCCGAGCGGTGTTCCGCCAGAGGTCGGGGATCGCCCAGCCATTGGGAGCCTTGTGCCGCTCAGCCCAGCGGCTGCCGGCGAACCGCGACAAGGTGGATTTGCTCAACCCGAAAGCCTCCGCAACCTGCCCGTCACGGTACTCCCCAGAACTGAGCTCGTGGAAGATCCGCAGGATCATCTGTCGGAGCGTTTCACGGCCCAAGGCTTGGATCGCCGGGCGTTGCAGCGAGAGGTTGTCAGCCTTCTCCTCGGCTACCTGCTCCGCCAGTCCTTCGACCGACATCCCGTGTAGCAGTGACCAAGGTAGAGTGGGGTGCGCCGTGTCGGAGCAACTCGCCAACTCGCCAACGTCGCTGAGTGACACAAACGTTCGTCTGACCATCTGCCCGTCGACAATCGCCTGCACGCGCTCTCGTTCTCCCGGCCGGGACGGATCCGGATCATTCACGTTGGCACACAGCCAGGCGGTGATCTCTCGGCCGGACATCTCTGTTGGGAACCACAGGTTGATAGCTACGCCGTTGAGTTTCCATGCGTACCGCTTGACGAGTTGTCGAGCCCGCCGTGCGCATTCGAGGCACGACAGCAGAAAGTGCCTGTACACGTGTGTCTGCAACAGCCGGGCAGCCACAGCCTCCTGTTTGATCCGAGAACCCGATGCCGAGGAATCCGTCCTACGCTCAACGTAATCGAGGAAAGCACTGAAGTAGTAGCGACAATCGACGCCTCCTTGTTTCAACGATCGGTCTTGGGATTGCCGTGATGCTCCCCCGGCGGCCTGGACCGGCAAACGACTGAACTTGTCTACCGTCAGCCCGTGGGCCGCATCGAGTACCGCCGCACTACCGCCGCACCATTCGCGCGCCACAAAGCTGCCATGAAGCCGGTTGACGAATCCGACAAACAGTAGTCGCCGGTCAGCGCCGAATTGAAACACCGTACGATGTTCGTGTAACTCGTGCAGCGCCTGCTGATCGCCTTGGCGCACGATCCGTGTGACCATGTCAACGAGCGAACACATGCCGAAGGATCGTCCATGGCGGGTTTGGGCAGTCGACATTCCGAGTGACGCTGTGCTCATGTCACGTCCCTGTCATAGCTGCTGCTGATCTGTCTACGTGCTTCAGCGACGTACCGATCCACTGAACGGGCCAGGGATAGTGCCCAGCGACGATCTCTGTTGCTGATGGCATCACGGATGTATCCACGCGTTTCCTCGATGTGCCGCGTTGTTTGCGTGACACACTCAATTGCCTGGGCCAAGCCCGGTGCGTTCGGACTCAGCGCCTTGGCCTGTTGTAAGTGCTCCAAGCCGGCCTCCCAGTGACCCTGGTGCACGGCTTCCGCGCCCCTCTCCACATGCTCACGGTACTCGCGAGCTCTGGCAGCCAGACGGGCTTGCACCAGCCGCCCTGCCGGATGGTTGGGGAAGGTCTGGATGGCCTCTTGCACCAGCAACACCGACTCAGCGAGAGTATGGCTATTCATGTCCCGCTCTGCAGTCGCGTACAGTTGCTGTGCCTGCTCCCGGCGCATCTCGAAATCTGCCAACATTCCCTTGGCTTCAAAGTGGTCTGGCGCAGTTTCGAGAACGTCCTGGCAATGCCGCAGAGCCGCACGGAAATCGCCCTGCGACTTGCACGAGCGGGCTCGTTTCCATGACGATTCTTGTTGGCTGTATCCGACATCGTCGGCTTGACCGCGCCCTTCCAAGTCGTCCAGAAGGGTCCAGACGTTGGCATACCTGTCAGCTGGGTTCTTCTTCAAACAGCGGGCCACGACGCGGGCCACGTTTTCCGGAGCATCCGGTAGCGTGTGGGGCGCCACGTTGACGTGCCGGTCACGCAGACGCTGAAATGTTCCGGTGAACGGCGGTCGACACTTGGGATGCACCAACTCAAAGAGAACCAGGCCAAGCGCATAAATGTCGGCTCGGTGGTCGACCTCGTCCGCGTAGGTGGCCGTGAACTGCTCGGGACTCATGTACGTCGGCGTGCCCAAACAAGGTGATGAATCACCTGGATCAGCGATGGGGGGGACTTGGGCCACGTCCGCCAACCCGGCAGCGCCGAAGTCCGCCGCTTTCAAGACGTTGCCGACCAACAACATGTTCTCGGGCTTGAGATCCCGATGTACGATTCCGGCGTCATGGGCTGATGCGACTCCTTCACACACCTGCTGGAAGTACTCTATCCCTGCGGTGTGGCGGACTTCCAGGTTGGCCTGGTTCTGGCGTAGCCAGTCCCGAAATGTCCCTCCGTCGGCATACTCCATCGACAGCAAGAGCAACCGACTGCTACCCCACGTTAGGACGTGGACGTCGTGCATGCGCAGTACATACCGGAAGTCAGCAAGCTTGCCGTGCAATGCGATCTCGCCGGAGAGCCGCGCGTCCGTTAGCTCCGAAGCGCAATGACCGACTTCCACTACTTTGATCGCCACGTCCTCGCCGCGTAGAGCGTCGTCCGCCAAGTACACTGTTCCATGACATCCATCGCCGAGGCGCTGCTTCACCGTGAACCGGTCCATCAACAGTGTGCCAGGCTCCAGTGCGAGCCGTGGACCTCTTGCAGCCGGATACCCGGATACGAAATGACGCGGCGGATCGCCACCGTGCACCGGTTGGCTGGTGGCTGCACGTTTCCCGCTGCGGGGTTTGACGGATGTGCGGCACTTCGGATACTTGCGTGACATTATTCAGACTCTCGCCATGCCGATCACCGGACCAGCTCTTCGGTAAGCAACCTGCGCAGGGCGCATCTCATCGCTCGGTCTACGCGGTCCAGCCACCCGTTCGCTCGGGCTGCACTACTGACATTGCTCAGGCGTTGATGAACACGTTGGTTGTGCCGTACGGCCGACGTGGTCGCCTTGCGACTCGGGGCCTTGAAGAGCACGGCCGGCACCATGACCGTCTGCAGGCCGGCGTTAACCACCTTCACACAGAACACAAGGCCCGCGAATCCCGCCTTCGGGCCAGCTTCAATCAAGACCAGGTCAAAGTGCTCACGTCGATTTCGGGTCAGCCAGCAGACGGTGCGATGCCGTGCCCGCGGCAACGGCTCGCGGCCAGCCTTGTTGCGTTCCTGATCGTACTTCTGGACGATTGCCTGCGGAGTCAGTTGAGCACCCCGGCTGCGCGATTCTCCAAGGGTGCGCAAGACGAACAAACCCTGGAAGGGCTTGTCGGCTGCCGTCGCCGCGTCGATCAGCGACACGAGGGGGAGGTCTGGTTCCACGACCCAATCGCCGCCTCGCAGAATCTTTGCATATTCAGTGGACAGCCTCCGGGAAGCAGGGGCATCGTGATCAGCACCAAGGGCCTCGGCCCGCTGGCTGAATAACAGGGCCTCTTCGAACTGCCACGTGGCCTCGAGCAGACCGGCGTAACGCGCAAACGATTCCCGCGACTCGGCGGCATGGGGTGGAAGCCCGTGCACCAGCGCCGCGTAGGCCTTCAACTCGGATAGCAGATCGCCTTCGTCTCGGGCTTGGGCTGCACGGAGCGCTAGCGAAACGTGCTGGTAGCCCAGGGCGGCCAGACGCTCATGTAGTATGCCAACCTCGTCCAACTCGTTGCACGCCATGCGCTCCCGGATCGCATTGGCTAACCCCTCCACCTCCACGCGGCGCCGCTGTGTTTCATCTCTGTTGAGCTCATCCCAGGTGGGACCGACGACAACGCGATAATTGCCACCCGGCAACCGGCTTTCCACGTGCAATCGGCATTCAACGAGGCGGCACACACACGCCTCGCCCCGTTCGTTGATCGCAATGATCCGCGCCGGATTCGAACCCACCAGTGCCGCGGATGTGATCCCGGCGGGCGCCTTCCCTTTGAACCGGGCTACGGACCCACGGGGGCGCCACAGTCTTGCGCATCTGTCCCGGAGACCGATCGTCAGCAATTCGACCTCCAACGGAACGATGGCGTAGAACTCGCCGTCATGCGCGTCGACTGTATGAACCTCGTCATCCAGCGGCCGCCAGGTAACGAGTTGACCGCCCCGAGCGGGATAGACCATCGCTTCGGCAGCCGGCCACCACGTAAGCTTGGCTAGGGCGCTGATTGCCGGCGGAGGCGGCCCGTGTTCCAATCCCGTTAGCTGCCTCGTTGGCAAGTGCCAGGTCAACAACTCCCCGGAGGTCGAGAGGCCCATGAGGTGAGTCTGATCGCGTGCCACTAGCGCGCAAATGGCTTCGCGCCGCGTCGGCAATGCCTGTGGAGGCTCTTTCGTATTGCAATTCCAAACATAGCAGCGTCCTTCAGTGTCACTGACCACCACATGCGGGGCACCAATCCAGCAGAGCGACAGTATGGGTGCACCGTGGACGACACTCCTGTTCACCTGCCATGCACCCGAATCTCCAGCAGTCACGTGCTGGGCGAAGTGCAGCAGCCCCGCTTTTGTCCCGACCACGGCGGTGTTGTTAGCATCCTCTGCCACAAGGGCGTACACGCTCTCGGTGGCCTGCAAGTTAAGCACGTCGTGTAGGCCGCCCGAAACAGGTTCGTACACCGAGACCCCGGGGGTCTTGTGCCCCCGGCCGAGGTACATGCGCAGCGGTTGATCCAGCGCAGGGTCTGTCGCATCAAACATGGACGATTTATCCGGCATGGGAGCCACCACCGGTTTGGACCGGTCCGAGCGAGATTAGGTTCTTTACCTCCCCGCCAAGGCTCGCATTACCCCCTGCGTTGCCAACACGATCGGGAGTCGGCAGGGGCGGCGCCGACGATCGATTGCGGGGTTCGCGACCGGGGAACTTATGGTTGCGGGCCGCTTCCAGAACTGCCTCGGCGCGTGACAACACAATTGTCACTGCCTCCTGATCGTTTTGCGCGTGGTAACATTGATCCCGCTGAGCCAACGCTGCATGCGAATACTCGTTGATTGGCTTGGTCAGGCGCAGTGACTGCTGATCAACTTCAATCCGCTGGAGGTTACCGCGGCAGCGATCCAATTCCCGCCCCAGTTCAGCCAGACATCCAGACAGCTTCTGAACATGTCCGGCGACTTTCCCCTCCGCTTCTTCCTTCTCGGCAAAGAGCTTCTCGGCGAACGGACACTCTGAGCTCCCGTCCTCCTCAACGAGGGGTAGCGAGTTCGTCAAGCTTTGGAGGTGGCCCACGTCACGCTCAGCCAATCCCAGGAAGGACTTCAGTGCGGGGCCCACAGGCACATCACTGGTTTCCAGGAGCTTATCTACGTCCACGTCACGATGGATCGTCATCGACCTACCTCCCTCCGGCTCTGGCTCGGTTTCGCTGCCCGTTTTGGATTCGGTCACTTTCTTCCTGGGCGTCACGGGCGCGCTCTTCCTGGCCCTGCAGGAACTCGATATCCCGAAGCGCAGCCTCCTTGGCGCGAACCAACTCATTGACTGCCTCCGGAGTCTCGATCTGCCCGCTGGCATCAGACAGCTTCCCGAGGTCGGCCTCACCGGTCTCAGAGCGTTCCTGCAACTCGCCCTCGTACTCGGTGCTCTTCTCCTGAAGGTCGTCCAACTCGCCATCCTGCCGGTCGAATTCGTCCACGGTCACGTCGTCAGCCTGGTTGATGGAGGCTTCAACCTCTTCGCTTCCTTCCATGGTGCCGCTGAAATCCAAGGACTCGAGCGTGCCTCTGATCGTCTCGATGTCCGAGACGGACTCCTCCATGTCGGATTCCTTCTCCTTCATGGTATCTCGTGTATGGTCGACTTTTTCTTCCACCTCATGCCGACTCGGCACATCCCGGCTTCTACCCATCGCCCTATCTCCTTATTTGCTTTGCCTGCATTCGGCGATCAGCGAATCGATTTTCTTTATGCACGCTTGCGTATCCGGTTTGATGACGTTCTCGAAGCGTCTCTCGAGCACGCCGCGTAGCTCTTCGATGCCCCCGTCATCACGCTCCAGCACGTTCTCCGGCCCCAAGAGCATCCGGTAGGGTCGTCGTTGCATCATCTCGAATGCGGCGACGAGCTTCCGCCGGGAACCCTCGGCCTCGCGTTGCAGCCGCAACAGCTGCGTTCGTCGAGATTCAGCTTGCCTGACTGTGGCGAGAATGTGAACGCGACGCGCAATGAGCTGTGCGACCCGCCGCACGATTTCAAGCCTAACGGAATCAAACCGATCAATATGCCTGCGCAGATCGGCCAGCTCGGCCGACCGCCGACAGATGGCGGCTTCCCGGAACCACACATCGTCCTGAATGTACGGAACAAGCCGTTCGTTGACCGGCGGTGTTGTCAAGTTCAAAACCGCATGGAGGTTCGACGCCTTGATCCTGCGAGGGCTGTAGTACCCCTCGGTGAAGAGGAAGGCCTCCCCGGTCCGTAGTCGCGCGACCTCTTCAAACTCGGTTTCACCAAAGAGCATCGCCCCGCCCAGATCGGTGCGATCCTGATTGGCCACCAGGCGAAACGTGAGTTTCGACCCAGTGTTCTTCACGACCTCCGGGGCCACCGCCGATGGCAACTGGTCGACGATCACGAGTGCCACCCCCAAGGCGCGGAGTTCGGCCAACATCCGGCATACAAACTCCGCGGCGTGCGCCTTGGTGTCCACGGCATCCTCACCTGGTGTCGTGTCTGTAGAACGCCCGACCAGGTTGTGGGCTTCTTCGATGACGATGACAAACCGTACACGCTGCTGCGGTTCGAGCGATTTGACATACTGACGTATCCAGGTGAGCAGGAAGAACGTATATAGCGATGCCGCCTCGCGTGGCAGTCGGTCGAGTTCGTGAATGGACTGGGTCGCCATCAGATGCGGGATGCTCGGAATGCTCCGCTTGCACTGGAAGATCCTGCCGATCAGGCCGTGTGTAAGGATTCCCAGGCGCACGTCCAGCGCTGCCCGGATATCCGGGCCGATTCGGTCTGAGTAGTGTTTCTCTGCCAGGACGCACTCTACGGCAGCCATCAGATCCGCCATGACCGGCGGGTCGTTTGGGTCCGGGTACTTCTCGTACATGCGATCGAGACCTTCTCGTAGCAACGCTGGCAGCGGCCCAAACAAAGGCATGCTCGCTTCGAAACAAACGACCAATGTCTCGATATGCTCTTCAAGCGAACTACCAGGCGGAATCTCGAACGGGTTCAGCCGCAACGGCGACACGGTTTCCACGCCGATTGTGTACACCTCAAGTTCGGACCCGAAACGGCGCACGGCCTTGCGTGAATCTCCCTTGAGCATCTTGAGCGCGCGGTACTCGGTCTTGGCCGTTTCGATTACCATGAATGGGATGGATTCTCGCCGGTGATTCCCCATCTAATCCTCCTCCACACCTGCGAATACGTTGATGCCAGCCAACTGCAGGAGCAGGTGCATCATCGCGGTGGTCTTTCCCATGCCAGGGGTTCCCGCGATGAAGCAGTGCTTCAGGAGCAGATCGAAGCGAATACCACGTGGCAAGCTGCCTGTTTTGCCTCCGGTGCTTGGTTCCAGATCACGCCCAAAGACGATGAGGTCGTCCACGGCATCCCGGACGGGGTCGGTGTTCTTCCTGATGCAGCACGGCGACGCGTGACCCGCAACCGGCAGGCGAAACATCCCCGCCAGTTCCTCTACGGGGGCCACGTGAATGAGACGACGCAATTGCTCGTACCGCGGAGCGTCCTTCCCCTCCCAGAGTCGTTCCTGAGCCGGTATGGCATGCACGCCCACGCCCGTGGCGGCCGCCACGGTGTCGTCGAAGCCGGGTTCGCCGCGCTCGATTGTGATGAGGCGATAGCTGCCGTCGCAGAAACCTGACTCCCCCAGAACCGAGCCCACCATGCGGGCAACCGCGCCCGACTCCGCAAAGACCCGGGCGCCGAAATACAGGTGCGCCGTTCTCAGGCTGTCATGGAACCGTTGTTGCTGGCGCAGGATGTTGTCTGCAAGGGGATCCTTGTGACGCAGCGGTCTTAGGCCGCTCCTGAACGTGTACGGCCGCGGCGAGTCGTCTCCAACATAGTCGAGCCCAGCTTGATCCTCCTCATCGTCCTGATCCCAATGACGGTTGACCGACTCCAGCCGCCGCAAATAGTCCGTGTGCGCTGCCAACTCCTCCGACACGTCCGCAGGCTCCACACCGACGCACACGACGACGCATTCAGTGAGGTTGCCCAATACACGGTCCAACATCGAGTAGTCGTTGTCGTCATTCGGCTCCAGTGCCTCGATGGAGTAGTAGAACTCGGGGATGTTGGCGTTAAACTCGGGGCCGTGCAGCGGACGTACCAATTGGGCGCGTCGAACCACGTCGCAGATAGCTCGCATGCGGTTCCAGGGCACTGTGGCTTCGCTTTCCTCGACAAGCTCGTAGAACCGAGCCAGCGGTCCGCGCGTGACGAACGACTCCAGTAAGCTGCCTACCGATTCGCTGCGCGCCCACAGCCTCACGTAGATGCGTATACGCGATTGAAGAGCTTCACGACGTTCCGATGGTTGGTAAACGAAACGCACCTCTGCGGCGGCGGTGGCCGGAGGCAGTTGCGCCAGGATGCGCAACCAATGTTCACAGTCGCGTGAAATGGCGGCGCACACATCCCCGCCCGCCACCACCCGGTACGGCACGTACTCCGCGTCGGGAAGTTCGCGTACACGAAATGTCTTGCGCCACTCACTCATCGTACGTTCCTACCTAGCCTCGAACGCCGCCAGGTCTTCCGCCGCAACCTCGATCCCCTCCTCGTGGGCCACGTGGCCAATGAAATCGCCGCAACAAGGGCAATCTGGCCTGCGCTCGAGTTCGATGCCGTACCATCGGAGGATGCGAAAGCCATCCAGGCTAAATCCCAAGGGCGGGAGCTTCTCATATTCCGTTCCCTGTTCGCGGCGATTGATCCAGATGTACCACGGCGCCACGAGATCCTCGTCAAGCGACCGCATTGTCGTGGGCTCATCTTGGAGTAGTTCCTGCACGCCGAGCTTGGCCACCATCTGGCTGATCGGGGCGATATCCGTCGACAGACCCGGCTCGATTGGTACATCGCGGTCTGAGTAGGCTATCCGCTGTGCCTGGTCAGCCGTTGCGATCTCGTGATCACGAGCTTGATCGGGCAGAGACATGACGAAGCACTGGTAACAAGGCGATCGGTGAGGGCGGACCCGAAGCACTTGGCCGCCATAAGCACGGCGAAACGCACCGGCCATGATCAGAGGCGTGTCTTCCTCAACACATACACTGTTGAGGATATTCCGACTGACCGGTTCATCCGTGCCGCAGAGTACGAGGTCAGCCGTCCGCACACATTGTCGCACGTGCTCGATGCTGTCCCAGCAGATCTTCGTTTCCCAAGCTTGAACGTCAGCGTCCGGGTTCTTTCCGCGAATCAACTCGGCCATGACTTTCGTCTTGTAGCGCCCTACGTCGGCGAGGCCCGCAATGTGTCGGGTGATGTTGGCAACCTCAAGGCGGTCGTGGTCCATCAGCAAGAAGCGCCCGACCCCCGCCTTCGCCAACTCCATAATGGCCGGTGCGCCTCCGCTGCCCAGACCGCCTTCGAACACGCACTTATCCTTGAGGACATCCGTCTCGAGGAGGCCGCTGATGCGCGAGTGTAACTCCTGCTTCACCGGAACGCACAGCACCGGCGACTCCTGCCAACCGCCGTCACGGAGCACGAATCCCTGAAGCCGAACGCCGGCCGCACCGGTGGGCCCAGCAGGTAATCCGTCATCGGCCACCGGTGACCGGAAGGCGATTACCCTGACCCGGTCGGCTGGCTTGCCGATCGTCTGGACCGGCACGGTAGCGTCACACTCGGACACATGCAGGGTGCCAGGCACGGCGCCCGGACCATCCTCGTTCATCAGCGCGTTGTACACGTCGCCGTTGTCCCGGGCTCCCAGGAACAAGTCGCGCGACGCTTCACAGCCTTTGGCGCTTTCCACAATGTCGCTGGAGATGACGATCATAGGATCCATCCCGCGCACGCGCCAAAATGCTCCATGTCGTGTGGTGTTACCACGATGCCGCGGTCGGGGTCATCGTAGGTGTTCACATGGCGAATTGTCTTGGTTTGCGGATCGTATTTGAGTCCGGTAGCAATGTTATCGCCCTCTTGGATATCTCGCATGATTTCATGTACGCTCTGTTCTTCGTTCCACATGGCACACTCCTTCTCAATATCAACTCGGGTCAACACAGAAACTCCGCAAGATCGCGGCCCGTTCGCAAGTGCGCGTGATATGCCTCTAACCAGAGATGCCCCTTGAGCAAGACCAGAAGGCAGGTTCTCGATGCATCCCACTCCTCGAAGTGGCAGATCTTCACGCATCCACCGTGATTGTTGTAAACGTGGAAATCATGTGACGTGCCAACGTAATTGATGGTACCGACTCCCCCATATCGGTACAGCGTGTGCGGACTGGTGATGTATAGGTCCGGCTCTTCGTACGGATACGCTGGTGGCAGCTCGAGCTTCAGGAGGTATGAGCTACCGGAATTGGTGGTAGCCACGCCGGATACATATGTGTCACCGAACGGATCGCAAAAGCTGAACTGCGGCATCTTGCTCGCCAGGAGTGCCCGCTCAAATGCAAGACGTTGTCGTTGTGTAGATGTCCACATTGCCTACTCCTCCTCGGGGACAAGTTGCTTACTTCGGGGGCGGCCACGCCGCGAGGCTATCTTTGGCAGTGTGCTCCTGGGGCAGTGGAGCTGAGAGTCGGTCTCAACCATGGAGGCACCAGAATCATGACCGTGATACAGCGAAAGGATACACTGCCGAACGCAGACGAGACGGGCGGTCGTCCCTTCATCGAGAATCTCGTGGGTGACGTCCTCTGGAGGGCCCCCTGTCGCACCCGACAGAAAAACGAAGCGTATCCGATGTGGTCGCCTGCGATGATAAGCAACCAGCGCCCTTGTGTCGCCATCCAGCGGTAACACGATGACGATGAGGTGATCCTCCAGGCGGACGCGAACGAGTTCGGCAACGTCGGAAGGTAGTTCTTCGAGTTGTTCCTGAATCTCACCGGGCAGGCACACCTCGGCGGCACAGTCTCTCGTGCGAGAGTCAACGTCGTCGAAGGAGATTCGCTCCAAGGGGAAATCACAGAATGCGGCCCCCAACTCCTCAGGACTGAACACTGCCTCGCTGGCCAGCGCCTGCCGGATGGGGCTTATGCCCTTGATGACCCTGATGGGACATCTACAGTATCGGCCTGAAGGAGCATGCGGATACGAGAACGAGTTGATTCGTATGTTGACGCCGTCCTTGCAGGAGTCTCCTTGCCGAGCCTTGCGGCGGCCGCGTGTACACCTCCCTCGGCCCGGGCCTTCCGGCGCGACCGGATGATGCGTAGTGATCACCTCCACCCAGCGCCGGATGTTGTTCTTGCTGGTGATCGAGCGTACCTGCGCCACATCGCCACCGCTGGGCTGATCTATCCCTAGCGAATGGTGGGAATGATGGCCGCCCACGATCTGTAGACCGAACCGGCGATCGATGATGTTGGCAATCCTGCGAAAATGCGCCAGGTCCTGGGCGAAGTGAAGGGCCTCATGCCGGGCGTTCGGACCGGGAGGTAGGGCCAGCAGCACGACCGCATGACCACCGTGCGACAGGAGTCCGGAGAGGTCACCACCGGCCTCCACGTCGCCCCACGAGGCGGAGACGCCGGCCAAGACTCGGAGTTCCGACTCGTAGATGGTGAATTGATGGTGCCTATCTGGCTGGCCCGAGTCCGAGCTCATGGTTGTGCTCCCGGCGTTGCCGTTACACTCCAAGACCTAGTGACGCATCTTACGGCAGGCGCACTGCATGGCTGGGGACCGACATGGCTACGCCGCGTGTGATCCCGACGGCCAAACGTGCGTGACAAGAGAAGGAAGGACTGCGAGTCCGCGATTCTTGCCCCTGCTACTTACCTAAACAGGAAGGAGCAGCTGCGCGCCCGCGCGGGGGGAGATTTTCCTTCCTTCACCCTTGAATACGTGTCAGGGGGTGGGCAAAACCGGCCAGCGTGAGGACACCGCGGCCGATTCCTGCACATCTGTGGAATGGGAGGGTGCCTCGCTGGCCGGTGTTGTTGGATGTGACCTAGCCAAATGGGATATCTGCAGCGGCTCGCAGGGACCAGGAACCGTATCGGGCGACGCGCCTACTTTTCCCCAGCTCCTGGCGTGATGATCGCGGTCTCCGCTTCGTAGACGAACGGCCTTAGCTGGTTATCGGTCGCGAAGGGCGGAACTTCCATGAGCGCCCGCAACCGCGATAGCGCCGCCGCTGCCTCCGTGACGCGGCCAAGTCGATTCAGCGCGAGACCGATGAAGGCCAGATTGATCCGGTGAGTCATTCCGTCGTCCGACGCCACGGCGATCGCGTCGCTTCGGCCGAGCGTTTCGATCGCCTCTGCGAATGCACCAGCGCGGTACTGGGCGGCGCCGAGCGTGTTCAAGTGACTGGCGTTTTCGGAGTTTAGTTGCACAGCCAGTCCGGCCATGCGCACAGCGCGGCGATACTCCTCCGCGCTGCGTTTCGGTGAACGAGCGATCTCCCATGCCAGATTATTCAGGCGCACAGGATCGTCCCCACGGCAGTGCACCAGCTCCAGGGCAGCCGTTCGCATCTCTTCGCTCAGCGTCGCATCCGCTAACAGATGTTCATGAACGAGGTCAGCGAACACCAGTTTCTCCATGAGTGCATCGACCTTCCATCGAGCGGCCGCGTTGATGTGTCGTTGCTGGCGAGCGACAGCCGATTCATCCGCGGATTCCCACAACCGTAGCGTGCCGTCGCGACTTCCGGAGGCGAATCGCTGTCCATCAGGACTGATTGCCAAAGACGTGACCTCGTCAGCGTGCCCGCGGAGAGTTAGGACCTTCTCCCCCGTAGCGGAGTCCCACACCCGTATTGTCCGGTCATTGCCAGCAGACACGATTCGCCTGTCATCGGGCATAAAGGCCACGGAGCAAACGGCACCCGTGTGGGCGTGCATCGTCTTTACCTTGGCGCCGGTTGAGTGATTCCAGACGATGAGCACGCCGTCTGCGTCACCGGTTGCGATGCGCATCCCATCGTGGCTCCACGCCGCGCAGTAGATCGGAGCTTCATGGTCACCCAGAAGCCTCCCGTCCTCAGCCGTCAGGGAATCCCATACCCTGACTGTCGCGTCCGTGCTTGCCGAGACGATGTGCAGGCCGTCAGGGCTGACCGCAAGTGCGTTGACCGCTTTGGTGTGACCCTTCAGCGTCCTCAGCTCAACCCCCTTTTGGGCATCCCACACCCTGATCGTCCGGTCGCCGCCGGAGCAGACGATCCAGGCCCCGTCCGGGCTGAACGCCAACGATTGCACTCGGCCCAGGTGGCCAGAGAGAGTCATTGTCCGCTCGCCCGTAACCGCATCCCAAACCGCCACATCCCGGTCTCCGCTGGTGGAGGCGAGCTCTCGGCCGCCCGGGGCAAAAGCAACCGCCATGACCCCGCCTCCGGGGTCACGCAGTGTTCGCACTTCTCGCCCCGTCGGCACGTCCCAGATCTTGAGAACCGAATTGTGACCACCGCTGACCAGCCACTTGCCGTCCGGGCTGAAAGACAAAGAGTATATATATCGATTGTGCCCAGTTAGAATGAGCGCTTCGCTGGTCCTCGCGTAATCCCAACGTTTGATCGCTCCGTCCCCACCAGCGGAAAAGATCGAGTCATCGCGCGGGCTCAGGGCGACCGATCGTACCGCCCCTTCGTGCCCTCGAAGGACCCCGAGTAGGCAGCCGGACCGGACATCCCACAACCTTACCGTTCCATCGTTACTGCTCGATGCCAGCTGCTCGCCGCTGGAACTGAACGCCACCCCCGTCACCCAATCGCTGTGTCCGCTCAGCGTCGACAGCTCCGTACCAGAAGCAACGTCCCAGATCCTCACCCTGCGATCGCGCCCGCCCGATGCGACGCGTGTACCGTTCGGACTCAAAGCGACGCATTCCACACGATCCGAATGACCAACCAAAACCTGGACTCCATGACCGGGCGGGGCCCTCCAAAGCCTGATCGTCCGGTCGTAGCTGCCGGAGGCAATCAACTTGCTGTCCAGGCTGATTGCAACCGTGCTTACGGTTTCATCATGGCCCCGCAGCACCTCGCGTACATCACCCGTAACCGCATCCCACAGCATCACGGTAAGGTCGGCGGCCCCGGATACGACCCAACGACCATCAGCGCTGCAAGCCACCGCCGTAACATTGCTGGCGTGCCCCGAAAGCGTACGAAGCAGCCGGCCCGTGTCCGTCTCCCATACGCTTATATGCTTGTCGTGCGCCGCGGATAGGAACGATTCCCCATCTGCTCTGAAAGCGAGAGCGCTAATACCAGAGGCGTGACCCTGAAATGTCGATACGGGTTCGCCCGTCGCCACATTCCACAGGGTAATTGTGCCGTCACTATGCCCTGAAGCAAGGACGCTGCCGTTCGGTTGAAGCGCTACGCAATGGACGGGAGCTCCATGCTGCTGAAGAGTCGCTGCGCTGCCATCCGAAAGACAGTCGAGGTACTGCCATTCCCAGCCTCTCAACTCCTGCGGACATTCCGACAACATACGCTTCATTCGACCGACGGAATTGCCGTACCAAGCCTGCTGGGCAAGTCCAATCCGGTTGACATAGTCCTGCCGTCGTAGCCTCTCCGCGTGTTGCTCAGCCAGACGGTGGGCGGCTTTGGCCTCCCCTTCCGCATACATTGCTCGGTCCCGTTGACGGGCCAGATCCTGTGATTCCATCACCTTGGCAAGAGTCAGGGCGAGCAGAAACACGACAACCGGCAGGGAAATAGCCGCAAGCATGACGAAGCGGCGATGACGCTGCGCGTGTCTCCGCAGCACGTACCATGCGCTGTCCTGCTTGGCCTCGATCGGTTTGCCCGCCAGATAGCGACGCAGGTCACGGGCGAGCGCACCGGCATGCTCATACCGTCGTTCGGGCTCCTTGGCCAGGCACTTCAGGACAATCGTTTCGATCTCATTACCGATCTCGCGACGAAACGTGCGGGGTTTCCGAGGCTCAGCCTCCACGATGTTGTTGAACACGCTGCGGACGTCCCCGTTTACCGAATACGGAAACTGCCCGGTGAGCATGTGGTACAGGATTAGACCGAGCGCATACACGTCGCTGCGAGTATCAGCTTCCCCCGGCGATATAACCTGCTCTGGCGAAGCCCACGGCAGCGTCCCGACAAAATCCCCCGGCGCCGTCACCCACTGCAATAGCGGAGCGTCATCCGAATCCTCCTGCAAGTACTTGGCTAACCCGAAATCAAGGATATGCGGCTCGCCATCGTTATCGATGCGGATGTTGCCTGGTTTAAGGTCGCGGTGGATTATTCCTTTGAGATGGGCCGCGCTGACCGCCTCGCAGATCTTGGCAAACAACTCGACGGTGTCGCGCGCCGGACGAAGCCCGTTGGACGTGTAGTCATCGAGCGACGAGCCCTCAATAAAATCCATCACGAAGTAACTGAGACCCCTCGCAGAACCGCTGTGACGGACGGCTACGATGTTAGGGTGGTTGAGTCGGCGAAGAATCTGTACTTCGTCGTCGAAGCGGAGCCTATCACGACTTCTGGCGAATTGCCCGCCGTAGACCACCTTGATGGCCACCAGGCGCCGCGTACTTGGCTCTGCCGCCTTGTATACGATGGCCTGTCCCCCGCGGTGAATCTCGCCGAGGACCTCGTACCCTGTGAGGAGCTCAAGCTGGTCGGCCGCAGGCAGCAGCCCGACGTGGTAGTCATCGGTGTGACCGCCGGTTTGAGGTGTGGCTCCCGTATCAGCAAGCCGCTCCACAACGTCCATGGACCGAAGGACGGAAAGTCGCTCGGCCAACTTGGGCATCAACTCCGGATGCTCCGAGATGATCATCTCATCCGAGAGTACTTCGCCTGCATCCCGGCGTCTGATAAGATCCTCCAGGACGTTCGCCAGCCGTTCGTCACTTGCGTTATTGCTCGGCGTTGGCTGCCTCCCCATGTTCGCCTTACCTCGGTCGGCACTTTTCTGTCGTCAATGGCGCCCGTCTCACGCTACTCCTCAACTTCTCAAACAGAACATTGCGAAAGTGCGCCCATGGAAACCACGCAACTGGACGAGATCTCAACCTCCTGAACTCAGGAATCGCAGAGGACTACCAAGCTCGTCGCGCAGCATCTCGCGCCCACGGCGCAGCAGACCGTCCAAGGCCCTTTTGGTTATCTCCATCTTGGCCGCCGCATCCTTCCTGGATTCGCCCTCGATGTCTACGAGCGTCACGGCGCGCCGATAGTGGTCCGGGAGACGGCCCACGGCTGCCTTTGCCCATAAATCTGCCTCCCTTCGGCGAAGCGTCCAGGTTGGTGTATGCTCCTTGCCGGCCGTGCCATCCAGTAGCCCAGGGCAGGAATCAGTGCCCGCCGCGTAAGCCTGGCTCACGCGTCGGTTGCCGCCGCGCTTGTCCGCGCGTTCGGCTTCAGCGGCGTTCTTCAGGACGTTCTCGGCGATCGTGCGGGTCCAGGCATAAAGGGAACCCGGCCCCCTAGGTTCAAAAGAAGCGATCCGCCGGAAGACCTTCAGCCAGGTCTCATGGATGATGTCGTCAGGTTCCGTGGTGCTAGCCAAGTCCGGAGGCATTCGGTTCGAGACGTGGAGTTTCAGACGGTCGCGGATTCTGAGGAGCAGGATCTTGAGCGCGGTCCTGTCGCCTTGGCGCGCTCGCTCCACCAAAGTGATTTCATCCTCGGGACTCGTCATTATTCCAGCATACCCTCCGAGGCGGCGATCCCGAAGCGCCTGGACGCCTTCGTTAGCGGCGAGAGCTGATTGGCGTGCTAACCGTTTTCGCCGACGATCCGGCTCAGATTGGGTCTAAATCAGGCCAAAACCGGACAGATCAAGCTATATCGGTTATGGTCGGCATCTGTCAGTTGACGCCGTGCCCAGACCAGTGCATCATGGATGAGTCGCCTCGCACAGCAGCGCGACGTGCAACCGCTTTGGTGAAGAGGTTTGCGACCGCCACGGCGGAGCCGGGTCGCGGGTTGGCGGCAGGAGAGTCATCATGGACGACCGCTGGCTTTCGGTCGACGAAATCTGCGCCCACCTCGGCGTGTCTCGAGACACGGTGTACAAGTGGATCGACCAGAAGGGCATACCCGCGCACCGCCTCGGCCGGCTATGGAAGTTCAAGAAGGCGGAAGTGGACGATTGGGTAAGAGCCGGTGGCGCCAGCAAGGGCAACCAAGTCCAGGACGACAACGAGCAAGGGAGATGATGATGAGCCAGGCGTTAGACCAGAGGGCCGTCTCAATACCCGCCGAACCTGGAAGAGGCCTGGTTCGTTCCGCTCCGCTGGCTGGGCGCCCGACTGCATCTCCCGTATCCCTTCGCGCTTCGGGAAGGACAAGCCGTGCCAGTAGCTGAGACAAGTTCACCACCCCGCGTCGGCATGGTCGCCACGGTGCGTAACCCGCGCGGCATCGTTGCATCGATTGAGCCTTTCGATGGCGACACAGGCAGGTTGAACCTCGTTCGCGTCGAGTACGAGGACGACCAACTTTCGTTGCGCGGAGGGCTGGCCCGGAAGCGAGACCGCATATGACCGACCAATTCTTCGAGAAGCCAATCCTGAATGCGCCGTATGCTTACCCGGCTCGGCACTGGGAACTTGATGCGTCCGGGCAACCCACCAACCGGATCATCGAAAACCGCCGCCGCGCCGAGTTCATCACGCCGATCCCCAAGCCCAAGAAGCGTCGTGGCGAGGCCCAACAGCGCGAGTTGGTCTTCGATGAGGGCAAGGGCCTCTCAACCGAAGAGCAGCAATACGACCCCACCGGGCACATTAACGAGCTTCGCCGCCGCGTCGACCGATGGCGGGAGCTACCCAATTCGGCCGATTGGAAAGTGACTCCTGAGACCGCTCGTCTCCTGCAGCACTGGCGACACCACCCGTTCAACAACATCCGCCCGTTCTTCTGTCAGGTCGAAGCCATCGAAGCCGCCATTTGGCTTACCGAGGTCGCTCCGAAACTCGGCAAGGAGGGCCGCACGTTCCTCGAACATCTTGACGCGTCGAACGAAGCCGCGAATCCGGGGCTGGCCCGGCTTGCCCTGAAGCTCGCCACCGGCGCCGGCAAGACAACCGTCATGGCCATGATCATCGCTTGGCAGACCGTCAACGCCGTACGTCGACCTGGCAGTAAGAAATTCACAAGAGGCTTCCTGGTTGTCACGCCGGGCATCACCATCCGTGACCGACTCCGCGTGCTGAAGCCGAACGATCCCGACGCGTACTACAAGAGCCGCGAACTGGTCCCGAACGACATGCTCGGCGACTTGGACCGAGCCAAGATCGTCATCACCAACTACCACGCGTTCAAACTCCGCGAGACGCTTGACCTCTCCAAAGGCGGTCGCTCGCTCCTCCAGGGACGCGGCGAAGAGCTGCGGACACTTGAGACTGAAGGGCAGATGCTCCAGCGCGTCATGCCGGACCTTATGGGCATGAAGAGCATCCTTGTGCTCAACGATGAGGCTCACCACTGTTACCGGGAGAAGCCCGGCGAAGACGACGAAGGTGACCTCAAAGGCGACGACAAGAAAGAGGCTGAGAAGAACCGTGAGGCGGCCCGCGTCTGGATCTCTGGCCTAGAGATGGTCAATCGCAAGCTAGGCATCGAACGCCTCTTCGATCTTTCGGCGACGCCGTTCTTCCTGCGCGGATCCGGCTATGCCGAAGGCACGTTGTTCCCGTGGACGATGTGCGATTTCTCACTTATGGATGCGATCGAGTGCGGCATTGTCAAACTGCCCCGCGTGCCCGTCGCCGACAATATCCCCGGCGGCGACGTGCCCAAGTTCCGCGAACTCTGGAAGCACGTCGGCAAGAAGATGCCGAAGAAAGGTCGCGGCAAAGGCGGCAAGCTCGATCCGCTCGCAATCCCAGTGGAGCTCCAGACCGCCCTCGAAGCGCTCTACGGCCACTACGACAAGACGTACAAGCTCTGGGAGCAGGAGAAGATTGCGGTTCCGCCATGCTTTATTGTCGTCTGCCAGAACACGGCCATCTCGAAGCTGATCTACGATTTCGTTTCCGGCTTCGTCCGTGAAGAAGACGACGGGACCGGCCGGCTTGTCGAAGGTCGATTGAAGCTCTTCCGGAACTTCGACGAACACGGCAACCCGCTCGCACGCCCGCGCACATTGCTGATCGATAGCGAACAACTTGAATCCGGCGACGCCCTCGACACCAAGTTCCGCGACATGGCCTCCGACGAAATCGAACGGTTCCGCCGCGAGATCATTGAACGCACCGGCGACCGGAAAGCAGCCGAGAACATCTCTGACCAAGACCTGCTCCGCGAGGTCATGAACACAGTCGGTAAGAAGAATCGGCTTGGCGGGTCGATCCGCTGCGTTGTGTCCGTGGCGATGCTGACTGAGGGCTGGGACGCCAACACCGTCACCCACGTGCTTGGCGTCCGTGCGTTCGGCACGCAGCTTCTTTGCGAGCAGGTCATAGGGCGTGCGCTTCGCCGCCAGTCGTACGACCTGAATGAAGAAGGCCTGTTCAACGTCGAGTACGCCGACGTGCTCGGCATTCCGTTCGACTTCACCGCCAAACCTGTCGTCGCGCCTCCGCAACCGCCCCGCGAGACCATTCACGTCAAGGCCATCCGGCCCGACCGCGACGAGCTCGAGATCCGCTTCCCGCGTGTCGAGGGCTATCGCGTCGAACTGCCGCAGGAGCGCCTCACCGCCAAGTTCGACGGCGACTCGACGCTCGAACTCACGCCGGAACTCGTCGGCCCGTCCGTCACTCGCAACGAGGGCATCATTGGTGAAGGCGTCGATCTGACGCTCGTCCATACGGGCGACCTCCGCCGCTCGACGCTGCTGTTCCACCTCACGCAACGGCTGCTCTACACGAAGTGGCGTGATCCCGGCGAGGATCCCAAGCTCCACCTGTTCGGCCAACTGAAACGCGTCACCAAGGAATGGCTCGACAACCACCTCGTCTGCAAAGGCCAAACCTATCCCGCACAGCTCATGTATCTCACGCTTGCCGACATGGCCTGCGAGCGCATCACCCGCGGCATCGTCAGCAAGCTTGTCGGCGAGTGCCCGATCAAAGCCGTGCTCGACCCGTACAACCCGACCGGCTCCACGTCGTTCGTGAACTTCAACACGTCGAAGAAGGACCGCTGGCAGACCGACGCCCGCCGCTGCCATATTAACTGGGTCATCCTCGACAGCGACTGGGAGGCCGAGTTCTGCCGCGTCGCCGAGGCCCACCCCAAGGTCGTCGCCTACGTGAAGAACCACAATCTCGGGCTCGAAGTTCCTTACCGATACGGTTCCGAGTCGCGGAAGTACAGGCCCGACTTTATCGTGCTCGTCGATGACGGCCGCGAGCCAAACGAGGACGGCACGCCCGACCTGCTGCAGCTTGTCGTCGAGATCAAGGGTTTTCGCCGGGAGGACGCCAAGGAAAAAGCCGGTACCATGAAGGACTATTGGATCCCCGGCGTGAACAATCTGAACAGCTACGGCCGCTGGTCGTTCGCCGAGTTCTGCGATGTCTACGCGATGGAGGCCGACTTCGAGGCGAAAGTCGAAGCTGAGTTCAACAAGATGATCGACACAGTCACGGCGGAACGTGTTCAGGGGGTGGCCGATGGCAAGGTCTGACAATCCCGAGTATCTCGCCGGTCTACTCAACGAGTTGTGCCAACTGCCGCATGAGACAGAGTGGGTGGAGTTCAAGTGCAACAACGACAACCCCGTGGAAATCGGCGAGTACATCTCGGCGCTGGCTAACTCCGCTGCGTTGAAGGGCAAGACCAACGCCTACCTGGTCTGGGGCGTCGCGGATGAATCGCACGAAGTCGTCGGGACGTCTTTTCGGCCAACCGAAGCGAAGAAGGGCAACGAGGAGCTTGAGAACTGGCTCGTTCGCTTGCTCAGCCCCAGAATCCACTTCCGCTTTATCGAGTTTGACGTGGATGGCAAGCACATCGCGATGATCGAGATCCCCCGCGCTGGGCACCAACCCGTCCAGTTCCAAGGGGTGGAGTACATCCGCGTCGGTTCGTACAAGAAGAAACTCAAGGACCATCCGGAGAAAGAGCGAGAGCTTTGGCGAACCTTCGACGTGACACCGTTCGAGCAACTGGTGGCGGCAGAGCGGATCGAAGCCACCGAGGTGTTGAACCTGCTGGACTATCCCGCTTACTTCAAACTCCTGGACATGCCGCTGCCCGAATCACGCGACGGGATACTCCAACGCCTGGCTGACGATCACATGATCGAGACCTGCCAGGGCGGGGGGTGGAACGTCCTGAACCTCGGCGCGCTTCTGTTCGCGTCCGATCTGTCGAAATTCCGACACCTCGCGCGCAAGGCGGTGCGTGTCATCGAGTACGACGGCGAAGGGCGTGTGAGAACAAAACGCGAGCATGAGAGCCACAAGGGATACGCCGCGGGCTTCGAGAGCTTGATCGGTTCCCTCAAGGGCATTCTGCCCGAGAACGAAGTAATCGGCGAGGCGCTCCGCAAGACCGTCCCCATGTACCCGGAACTGGCCATCCGCGAACTGGTCGCAAACGTCCTCATCCACCAGGACTTCACGATCAGCGGGACCGGGCCCATGGTCGAAGTGTTCGACGGGCGCCTGGAGATCACCAACCCAGGCGAACCGCTGGTCGACACTCGGCGGTTTCTCGACAGCCCGCCACAATCACGCAACGAAGCGCTGGCGTCTTTCCTGCGGCGCGTGGGCATCTGCGAGGAACGCGGCAGCGGCGTCGACAAGATCGTGCTCCAGACCGAGCTGTACCAGTTGCCAGCGCCATTGTTCGAGGTCGTGGGCGGGCATACCCGCGCGGTCCTCTTCGCCCACAAGGCGTTTGCCGGCATGGACACGGCCGACCGCACGCGGGCCTGCTACTTGCACGCCTGCCTGCAATACGTTCAGCGCAAGCGCATGACCAACGGCACTCTGCGCGGGCGGTTCGGGATCGACAAGCAGAATGCATCGCAGGTCTCCCGGGTGATCCGGGACGCCGTCGAGGCCGGCGTTATCAGGTCCGCTAACCCCGAAAGCGAGTCGAAGAGACACGCAAGTTACGTACCCTACTGGGCTTAGGGCGATAGCCGCCTCGGCCGTCGGCCCTATTTGCTCGCTATTTGACGGCTATTTGACCGGGGCGACGAACGCCTCCAAATATGGACGAGAGGGAGCTGCCGACCACAATATGTTGGGGTTCAGCGACCCTCGGCCTATTTGACGACCGTTTGATCCAGTCGCCCCGCAAGGCAGGAATGCAGCATGGCCAAGAAGAAGACCACCAGGAAGAAGACGAAGAAGAAGGTCGAGACGCTGACGCACGACGAGGCGAAGCGGCCGAACATTCCGACCGCTGAGTTTCAGTCGGTCATGGCCAAGGACGACCAGAGCCCGATTCGGGTGGCCTACGAGCGGCGCAACCGCGACCTCGACCCGCAGCTCGTCTGGCGTGGCAAGGACGAGCAGGACTGGTCCGACCTCGTCACGCAGGCTCCGCCGCTCTTCATCCAGGAGAAAGTCCACCCCAAGGTGCTGATCGACGACCTGCTGCGGCGGACACAGGAAGAGCAGCGGCGGCAGGAGGAAGACGCCGCGCCGCTGCTGTTCCAGGACCTCTACGCCGACTTCAACGGCCTGCCGGACACCGACGCCAAGACCGAGTTCTACCAGCACGACGCCAACTGGACCAACCGCATGATCCTCGGCGACAGCCTGCAAGTGATGGCGTCGCTCGCCGAACGCGAGGGCCTCCGCGGCCAGGTCCAGTGCATCTACATCGACCCGCCCTACGGCATCAAGTTCAACTCGAACTTCCAATGGTCAACGACGAGCCGCGATGTCAAGGACGGCAACGTCGACCACATCACCCGCGAGCCGGAACAGGTGAAGGCGTTTCGGGACACCTGGCGGGATGGGGTTCACTCGTATCTCACCTACCTACGGGATCGCCTCACCGCCGCCCGCGACCTGCTCCACGAATCCGGCTCCATCTTCGTCCAGATCGGGGACGAAAACGTCCACCGCGTTCGGGCCGTGATGGATGAGTTGTTTGGGGAGGACAACGCTCTAGCTGCAATCACGGTTCAAAAGACAACGAGCGCCGGGGGGCCATCAGGTTCTTCAAAAGTTCTAGGTTCCGTGGCTGACACGATTCTCTGGTACTCAAAGAAGGAACGCGCCGAGAAGTACCGAGAGTTGTTTAATGCGAACTGATTCTCTGCTTGACTCCGG
>JAGMDK010000016.1 GCA_023128695.1 Phycisphaerae bacterium | reverse complement strand
AATACGTTCGATTGTCTCCGGGGCACGGCTCGGCAGGAGCCTCGCCCTCCCAGTACGTTCGATTTTCTCCGGGGCATGGCTCGGCAGGAACCTCGCCCTCCCAGTCCAACCCGCACGTTTGGTGTTGACGGAGCACTATTCTTCTTTGGCCGGCAGGGCGGCGACGATCTCGTCAGCTTGTCGGCGGCCGTATTGGAGGGCCGCGTCCGGATCGCTTGGGACCGTTGGTTTGTGCGGCCTCTTCGCATCCTGCTCCTGCTGCTCCTGCTCCAGGTGGATGGTCTGTGTCGGAAACGCGAATTCGACGCCGAGCCGCCGGGCCAGGCGGATGATGTCCAGGTACAGCCGGTGCCGTTCGCGCAGCTCGGCGCCCCAATCCGGGCATTCGTGGAAGCAGTACAGCATGATGTCGATCGACGAGGCCGCGAACTTGGAGACATACACGTGGAAATAGTCCTTGCGCGTGTCGGGATGTTTGCGGATGATTTCGCGAATGCCTTCGCAGAAGGCCTCGAGTTGTTCGGGGGTGGTCGCGTAGGTGACCGAAATCGTGGTCGATGTTCGCCGATATCGCCGCCGGCCCAGGTTGTCGATGGTGGCGTTCATGATCTCGGCGTTGGGGATCGTCATCTGCGAGTTGTAGAAGGTGCGGATGCGCGAGCTGCGCAGCCCGACCGACTCGACCGTGCCCTCGCTGTCGCCGATCTTGACCCAGTCCCCGACCTGGAAGGGCCGGTCGAGGACCACGTTCACCGAGCCGAAGAGGTTGGCGATGGTGTCCTTGGCGGCGAAGGAGATTGCCAGACCGCCGACGCCCAGCGCGGCCAGCCATTTGTCGATCTCATAGCCGAAGGCGCTGAGGATGAAGACGAATCCGAGGGCCACGACGGCCACCTTGACCGTTTTCTTGACCAGCGGCACCAACACGTCATCCATGCGGGTGGCGGTTCTGGACGCCCGGGCGGCGAGGAAGCTCGCAACCACATCCACCAAGCGGTAAGAGGCGTAGACCCCGACGAGGGCCATGACGACCTTGAGCACCGGCCAGGCCCAGCTCATGATCGTGGCCCCGAGGTCGAGGAACTGCAAAAGCACCCACCAGACCGCCACCATCGCCAGGTTCGAGGTGGGCCGCAGGGCCCGCCGCAGGGCCCGCGGCAAGACCTCGGCCCCCTCGGTGCGCAACAACCGCCGACTGATCCACGGCAGCAACATTTGGGACAGCACGCGGACCAGCGCGCCCAGCACGAGCACCAGCGCGATCCCGATCCATTGCCAGCCCTTCAGTCCCGCGATATCCTGTTTCAAGCTCGGGCGGATGAGGTACTCGCGCACATAGAGCCCGGGCAGGCTCAGGATTGAAAGCCCCGGGTGGTCTTCCCAGTCTTTGTGGACGGGTCGGTTCTCCAGGGCCTCATACAGGTCGTCGATGTCGCGGACGGTCCGTTTGGAGAACAGCCACTCGCCCTGGCGCTCGCCGCGTTGCTGCTTTTGGAGTTCGATCCGCCCCTCGTCGTACGGGCCGAACAAGGTGACGCGCGTGGACTTGGCCGCCTGGTTGTCCAATTCCTTTCCGACCAGCTCCTCGTGCCGGATGAGCACCAGCCAGAGCTTGCCGGCCAAAATATGGGCGAATTCGCGCTCCACGGCGCTCAGTTGCGACAGGTCGAGGCACGAGACCGCCGTTTTCAGGTCGTTGCTCTCGATCGCGTCGCGGAACGTATTGAGCGTCGCGCTGGGGGTCGCGGTATCTTCCGGAAAAAGCTCGGACGGTTCCTCCCTCGGCGGGGCGGGCGCTGCGACTTCCGGCCGCGCGAGCGGCACGCCTTCGTCCGGTGCAACTATCGCCGGTGCCGGCGTCGGCTGCTCGGCCACCTCTTCGGCGAGCCCTTCGGTCATGCGAGGCGCGTTCCGTACCGTCTGGGCCGAAAAACGCCACTGGCCGGTGCCCTGTCGCACGAGAATGACTAACAGCGGCTTCTTCCCGATCGCCCAGGTGGGCTTAATCTCGGAGGTCGGCTCGGCCTCCAGACGCTTCATGTCAAGCGTGCCGTCGGAGATCAGCCAACCGACAATGGCCTCGAGCTGCTCGACATACGTAGTCCCCTTCTCCTGGCGAAGCTGCCGGACGTATTCGGGACCGCGCTTGAGCAGTTCCGCGTACGCTTCCCCGTAACTGTCCAGGCCCAGTTCCGTCTTCAGGGTCTCGGTCGCCACCTCGGAGAAGTCCAGGCATTCCCGCGCCGCCGGAAAGTAGGAGCCTTTCTTCGTCCGCGCGCTCTCGGCCATCTTGAGGAAGAACCGCATCATGTGGAACGGCGAACTGAGCGAGTCCGGCTTGAGCTCTTCGAGCCCCTCCTCACCCGGAAGCGGAGTTGGGATCGCGGTCTGGCGGTCCAGGCGTTCAAGCAACCCGTCGAGCCCCTCATACCACTTCGGAATGTCGGCCACGACGGAGGCGGCGAATTTCCATTCCTTCCGCTCCTCCGGGCTGCCGCTGGCATCTTCGCCTGGGCTCAGCGTCGTGATGCGCTCAAGCACCAACACCAGCGGGTTCAGGCCGAACGATTGGACCTGGTCATTCCGCCCGCCCGGCTCGTCCGGGAACACCTCCTTGTCTTCCGGATCAAAAAGCCCCTTCTTTTCCAACCGTTCGAGAATGGCGTTCAACTTCCGGACGTACTCCGGCCCCTGCGTCTTCCAGGCCTCCGCGTCGACCGCACTGTCATCCAGACACTTCATCCCCTCCACATATCTGTCATCGCCGCGCGCTTCGTCCCGCACGGTAGCGAGGAAATAACAGATGGTGCTGTAGGGCGAACGCAGATGGTTGACGGGTTGGGATGCGGCTTGCGTGGCCGGCTGGGTTGTCGGCTGCTCCTCGGTCTGGTCCGCGACCTCGGCAGGAGTGACTTCTTGAGTCCGGGCAGCCCGCGGCAGTCCGACCAACGACAGCACCAGCACCAGCAGGATGAGCAGTTGGCTTCGCATACCTTAACACCAGGGGAAAATGGCCTCACTCGTCACGTCGGCAGCCCGCCGACATGATACCGGTAATCTAGTGCTCCGCCAACGCTGATTCGACGGCTTGCGTATTGCTCAAGAGCTTGCTATTACCCACATTTTCTGAGTTGTATGTAGCGGCCGGGCCCCGTGCCAGCCGAAGTGTGGCACCGGCATCTTGCCGGTGTGATTATCACCGGCTGGAAGCCGGTGCCACACAATGTAGCGTCCGGGCCCCGTACCGGACGTCGTGCGAAAGCCTCTGACCGGAAATGGCACCAGCATCATTACTGAGGCCGAGATGGGAATCTCGGCCCAGCGTGCTACGACAACGTGGGCCACCCGTTGCAATTAGCCGCTCCTCTTGTCGCCCCGTTCCCTCAAGATTACCATACGTGGCTGATCTTCGTCGGGCCCTTGAGCACGTGGCGAAGAGCAAAGGAAGGAGACCATCTTGGCAACCGCAGACAGTAGAAAGTACCTTTTCACCTCCGAATCCGTCAGCATGGGGCATCCCGACAAGGTCGCGGACCAAATCTCCGATGCGATTCTGGATGCCATGTTGGCCCAGGACAGGTACTCCCGCGTCGCCTGTGAGACCCTGGTCTCGACCGGCATGGTCTTCGTGGCCGGTGAAGTGACCACCAAGGCCTACGTCGAAATCCCCGACGTCGTCCGCGAGACCGTCAAGGATATCGGCTATACCTCCGGCGGCATGGCGTTCGACTATGAATCCTGCGCCGTGCTGACCTCGATCAAACGACAATCGCCGGATATCGCAATGGGTGTCGACCGCGAGGGCGCCGGGGACCAGGGGATGATGTTCGGCTTTGCCTGCCGCGAAACGCCGCAGCTCATGCCGTTGCCGATTCAACTTGCGCATCAGTTGATGGAGCACCACGTCGGCGCCCGGCGGGAGGAGCTCATCCCCGGCCTGCGGCCGGATGCCAAGACGCAGGTGACCGTGGAATACGAAGGCCTCACGCCGGTGCGTGTGGATACCGTCGTGCTATCGGCCCAGCACACGCCGCTGTGGAACGATCGGCAAGACGAGCTCGCCCGGGAAGTCGTCAGCCATATTGTCAAGCCCGTGCTTGGCGACTGGTGGAAACCCAATATCACTGTGCACGTCAACCCAACCGGGCGCTTTGAAATCGGCGGCCCGCAGGGTGATTGCGGCCTGACCGGACGAAAGATCATCGTGGACACCTACGGCGGCCGCGGCCGCCACGGCGGGGGGGCCTTTTCGGGCAAGGACCCGACCAAGGTGGATCGCTCGGCCACCTACATGGCCCGTTACATCGCCAAGAACATCGTCGCCGCCGGCTTGGCCGACATTTGCGAAGTCCAGCTTTCATACGCGATCGGCGTGGCCGAGCCCACCAGCGTGTTCATCAGCAGCGGGGGCACCGGCAAGATCGACGACGCGAAGCTGAGCGAACTGGTCCGCGAGCATTTCCCACTCACGCCGCGTGCGATCATCGAGTATCTGGACCTGCGCCGTCCGATCTATCAGGAGACCGCCCGGCACGGCCATTTCGGCCGCGAGCTGCCGAACTTCACCTGGGAAAAGACCGATAAAACGGAGGTACTCAGGCAAGCGGCAGGGGCTTGGCAGTCCACCGTGGAAGGGTAGCGCCGGACCTCCGAACCCGGCGCACCGCCGCGAATCTTGTAAAAATGTTAGGCTTGGAGGTTAGATGCTGCAGATATTGTGTGATCAAGGGCTTGTGCGGTGGCCGGTTTGGTCCGGTCGCCTCCGGCGGCGATTCGTGGCGGCATGAAGTTCATTTTCTGGAATATCGACAAGAAGAACCGGGCTGACTTGCTTGCCGATCTCGTTCACGAACAGCACGCCGATGTTTTGATGCTGGCCGAGAGCGCAACCCCATCGGAGGAATTGATAGCCGCGCTTTCCAACCGTGGCACCGACTTCTCGCTTGCGACATTCGAGTCTCGAAAGGTGGCTGTGTTTTTCCGCCCAGGCACAGCGCACGTTATTCCGCGATTGGAATATCCGCATGTGGTTACTGCCCAACTCGATGTCGATGGCGCGGAGCCGATATTGCTGGCGGTGGCGCACCTCCGTGACCTCCGGAACAGCAAACCCACAGATAAGCATTCGGAAGCGGAGATACTGCAACAGTTGATCCGTGAAGAAGAGGTGCGAGCGGGTCACCAGCGGACCGTGCTCGTCGGTGATCTCAATATGGACCCCCACCACGAGGCCATGATCAGGGCCGGGGGGTTGCACGGGGTCATGGCCCGGTCCATCGCGGAGCAGCGGACACGCACGGTGGCTGATAGACAGTATGAGTATTTCTACAATCCGATGTGGGGCTTGTATGGGGATCGCGATGGCCGTCCGCCCGGCACCTACTACTATCGCGGGAGCTACGTCACGCAATTCTGGCATATGCTTGATCAAGTTCTCGTCCGACCGGCGCTGCTGGAGGCATTTCCAACGGAATGTGTTATAATAATAGATCGAGTGGCGGAACGTTCCCTGCTCACATGCTCGGGACTGCCGGACCGCGAGAACGCGTCGGATCACTTGCCGATCATGTTTGAATTGAACCTAGGATAGTCCGATGGACACTAAACCTCAGAAAACCAATTTGTGGCCCGACGACCTGTTGTCGAATCCGCCCTCGAGTCCCGTTGAGCTGTTACGGACACAAGCCGATCTGCTGTCTAAATTGACGCAGCAGCGACTTCGCGGTGAGATCGTAACGCGAACGGAGGGGGATATGTGTTTCTCAAACGTTCACACGTCGTCCGGGGATCAGAAGGTTCTACAGCTTAAGCGGGCGAGCATGCACAGTCTGGAATTACGCTTGCCAACCTTGGACTATCGGTATGAGTTGCTCTGGTTAGGACACGATCCCGCCAAAGAATTTCCGGTGGTGCTTGGCGGCGCGGCCCTGGGTGACCAACTGTATCGAGTTGACAACGAGTCTGAGCTCATCGACCGGTTGCGGCGTGCGCTGTCCTCCTCCCACACGCGTCGCGTCATCGCGTCACTGGTTGATCGGACTCCTGACTCAAAAGCTTCGTAACCGATCAGAGGCGGATCGGTCTCTGAATCCTGAGACGTCTATGAAAACCAAACCAAGCGTGATGTTTGACGACCCGGTGGCTACCCTGTCCGAGCTGACGGCCCGGATCCACGCGATCCGGGACTCTCTTTGACCTGCCCACATTATCCGCCCGCCTCGCTGAATTATCGGGCCAAATGGGGCGGCCCGGGTTTTGGGACAACCCAGAGGCGGCCCAGAAAGTCGTTTCCGAGTTGAAGACCTTGCGTGCCCGGGTCGAGCCCGTGCAGGAGTTGGTTCAGCAGGCCGACGACGCGCACGTATTGCTGGAACTGGCCGACGAACAGAGCGACGACGGATCGCAAAATGAGCTAAACCGCGAACTCGAACAGCTCTCCACCAAGACCGACCACGTCGAGCTGCTCACCCTCCTCTCCGGCGAAAACGACCAGCGGAACTGCTTCTTCAGCATCCAGGCCGGGGCCGGCGGCGTCGATGCCTGTGATTTCGCCGAGATGCTCCTGCGCATGTACCTCATGTACTTCGAGAACAACGGCTACAAGACCTCGGAAGTCGACCGTCGCCTCGGCGAGGAGGCCGGCATCCAGTCGGTCACGCTGCTGGTCGAGGGACCCTATGCCTACGGCCATCTGGCCTGCGAGGTCGGCGTGCACCGGCTCGTGCGCATCAGCCCTTTCAACGCCCAGGGCAAACGCCAAACGTCCTTCGCGGCCGTCGATTGCATGCCCGAGTTCGAGGAGACCAGCATCGAGCTCGTCGACAGCGACCTCGACATCGATTTTTACCGCCGAGCGTCCGGGGCCGGCGGCCAGAACGTGAACAAGGTCGCGACGGCGGTCCGTATCCGGCACAAGCCGACCGGCATCAAGGTCGATTGCGTCAACGAGCGCAGCCAGGCCCAGAACAAGCGCGTGGCCCTGATCATGCTCCAGTCGCGCCTGGAACAGATGGAAAAGGCCAAGCAGGACGCCGAGCTGGCCAAGATTTACAGCGAGAAGGGTGATATCGCCTGGGGCAACCAGATCCGCAGCTACGTCATCCACGGCTCCACGATCCACGTCAAGGACCACCGCACCAACCTGGCGATCGGCGACGTGCAGCGCGTCCTCAACGGCGACATCCAACCCTACATCGACGCCCGCCTGCGACAGCGGTTGCAGGGGGAGAAGTAGCTAGTGTTCCGTGACATGTTAATTGGTATGATGGTAGCCCATCTCTTTAACTAGTGCTCCGTCGCAGCTGAATTGACGGGTTGCGTATCGATCAGAATGTGTGCCACTGCTCTTGAGCAGTGCTAGATATCGTCGAGTGCTCCAGAATCCATAAGAAACACTGCTCAAGAGCAGTGGCACACCAGCCCATCAATTGACGAGCGACAGAGCACTAGTAGGAGGGTGGCCCATCGCTTCAGCGATGGGCCACCCGGCACGTCGTGTCTGGCGTAACAAAACGCTGGCATGACTAACATCATTTTGATAGCATCGATGCATATACCTATGATAGGATGTAATCCGGTTCTTGACCGTGTTCAAACGGCCAGGGGCCTGGCTGGTTATCGCCCTTAGGAGGACAAGATGCGTTCCCATACGCTTATCTCTGTTGTTAGTCTAGTTTTACTGACTCCCGCCGCGTGGGCCGCCCACACGAACAATATCATGGTGACGGGCTATTGGCCGCACACCAACGAGATGATCCGCCCGTTCAGCGACAATCCGGTCCAGAACCCCGCCGGCTGGATCGGCGAGGACTGGGAGGGGCGCGGGTACAACATTTATTCCTACTTCCCCGAGTTCCCCGGCGGCCCTGAGAATAATCCGAAAGGCGACGGCGACTTTGAAGTCGATTACCAGGACACTTCGGCCGACTTCTGGCGGATCACGGAGGAGATCGAGCCGATCGCAATCATCGGCTTCGGTCTCGCCGAGCCGGACAACGATTGGGAGGTGGAGGGTGGCAACCGGAAATACAGCCTGAATTATTGGGACCCTGATTTTCTTTCGCCCCGCCAACCCACGGAGGACCTGCCGATTGCCGGCGAGCCGAATGGTTATCGTTGGGCGTCGCTGCCGATGCAGGAGATCGTGGACGCCGTCGCGGCCGAGGTCCCGAGCCTGAACCCGTACTACACGACCAACGACAGCAGCAAGTTTCTGTGTAATTTCATGGGTTATCACGCCAACTGGTACCACGACCTACATGCCGACCCCAGCGATCCGGCTTGGAACATCACCGCCGGGTTCATTCACGTGGGGTCCGACATGAGCTTGGACGACGCCATGCTCGCGACCGAGGTCACCTTTCATACGGTGATCGACTACATCGATACCATCGTGCCCGAGCCGTCTTCCGCGCTGCTCCTGCTCGGCGTGCTCCCGCTCTTGCGCCGGCGGACGGCCCCCGTGCCGGCCGTGGGAACGTGGGAACGTGACAAGGTCTAGTTTCCAGTATCTAGTTTCTAGTTTCTAGAAGTAGCGTCCGGGCTCTGTCCCGGAC
>JAGMDK010000159.1 GCA_023128695.1 Phycisphaerae bacterium | reverse complement strand
TCCTTTCTCGCACCCCTCTCGTCATGACTCGTCGGTTCGGGCTTCTGTGGAATTGACGAGCGGCGCGCCGGAGATGTCATGCACCCCTTGAAGAGCGGACGCCGGCGTGCATAATGCCTTCACGTGGGTAATAGCAAGGCTGAAGCCCGCGGCTCACCAAGGAAAGTATTTGGATACTGTTGGATATCCCAATCCGTCGCTGAACTCCTCTCTGCGTTCCTGGAGAGTGCGCCTTGGCATTGCACTTGCGCTGGCGGGCCTGCTCGTCGTCACGGGTTGCGGGCCCGGCCGACCCAGCCGCTGGAACCTGCACCCCGAGGTCAAGCGGCCCGAGCCCGGCGTCGTGATCTTTCTGGTCGATGGTCTGCCGCCGCGATTTGTCGAGCAGGGGAGTTGCGAAGGCTGGCTGCCGAACATTCAACAGCGCTTCTACGCGGGCGGCACGCGGGTCCGCCGCGCGACGACGTGCATACCTTCCATCACCTACGCCGCGATCGCCACGCTGGTAACCGGCGTGGGGCCGCCCGGGCACGGCTTGGTCGGCAACCGCTGGTTCGACCCGAATGAGGCCCTGTTTCGCAACTACGTACTGATCAAGACTTACGACAAAGTCGATGACGACTACCATGTCCCAACGATTTATGAACGCATCCAGCCGGCTCCGTCCGCCACTATCCAGACCGTGCATCGCCGGGGGGCTACGAAGATCATCCGCAACTGGGCCCTGTCCGGCACGTTGTGGTTCTTTCGCGACTACACCGCCGTGGACAAGCTGGCCGCCTCGTCACTATACCGCGTAACGAGATGGGCCAACCGGCACCAGCAATGGCCGACCATCCTGACCTGCTACTTCCCCGGCGTGGATACCATCGGCCATCTGTTCGGCGCTACCTCGCCGGAATTCCGCCGGGCCATGGAGAACGCCGACCACCAGATCGGCCGGGTGTGTGACTGGCTGGAGCGGCAGGGGTTGCTGGAAACAACATATATCGTGCTGGTCAGCGACCACGGCATGGTGGATGTCGACCCCGAGAGTCGTATCGACCTGACCACTCTGATCCGCGATCATTGGGGGCGGAACACGACAGACGTGATGCTACAGGATGGGACGAGGCAGGCTCGCCGCCGGTACTATGACCAGTTTGACACCGTCGTCGCCTTCCAGGATGGCGGAGGCGCATCCGTGCACTTCCGCGGCGCCTCGGGTTGGGACAGCCCGCCCCCGCCTGAGGTCGTCGAACGAATCCTCACATCGCCGCCGGAGGAAGCCTGTCTGTGGAATATCCCCGGCGTCGAGTTGGTGGCATACCTGGCCGCGGACGATGAGGCGGTCATCCGCTCACCGCGCGGCCGGTCGCGGATTCGCAGACGGGTAGGTGACGCCGGTCCGGAGTACGCCTATCTACCCGAGTTGGACGACGTGCTCGGCTACACGGATGAGCTCGAGCTCGCCGCGTTCGTGGCCGCCGGTTACCACGACTCGCGCGCCTGGCTGGACGCAACGGCGGACCAGATGATTCCCGACGTGGTGCCGCACCTGATCCCGCTCCTGCACATTCGCCGCGCCGGACAGGTGGTCGTCTTCACCCAGCCCGGCTACAGTTTCGTACACGAGCACGGCGGTCACGGCAGCATTCACAAGGATACGCTGCTGATGACCTTCTATATCGCCGGTCCGGGTATCGAGCCGGGCGGCACCATCGCAACGGCCCGCTCCGTGGACTTGGTCCCGACGCTGTTGGACTTGCTCGGCGTGGAATATGACGAAGACGAACTGGACGGTGTTTCGCTGCTAAACGCCGGTTTGTTGTCTGTCGAGACGGAAAACGCTGTCCGATGATTACCAAAGTGACTGCCGCTCTGGGCATAGCCGCACTAGCCGTCACGGCTTTAATGTGGGCCGGACTGCGGGATACCGCCGCGCCGGAGCCCGTCGTTGCCGAGGCGGCGGCGGTCATCGAGCCCTCCATGGCCCCGTACCGCGGCTTAGCGATCCAGGTCGCGTCCGGCCACTACCAGCCGCGGGAGCAATACGAGCCGCTGCTGGAGGAGATCGCCGAGCTGGGGGCCAACTCCGTTCTGCTTTGCGTTCCCGGATACATGGAGCATGCCCGTTCGCAATCTATCTACCTCGACCTGCGCAAGATTCTGCCGCCGGAGGATTTCAAGGCCGTCGTCCGCCGCGGCCGGGAACTCGGGCTCAAGGTCATCATCATGCCGATCGTCCTGCTGAAGAACCCGCGCGGCAGCGAATGGCGGGGCGTGATCGACCCGCCGGACTGGGACGATTGGTGGCAGCAATACGAGGGGTTCGTACTCTTCTTTGCCGACATTGCTCGCGAGGGTGGCGCGGACAGCCTGATCGTGGGCTCCGAGTTGGTCAGCACGGAAAAATACACCGCCAAGTGGCGGAAGCTGATCGACCAGGTGCGGCCCCGTTTCTACGGCGGCAAGCTGGGGTACTCGGCGAACTGGGACCATTATCGGCCGGTGGAATTCTGGGAGAAGCTCGATTTTATCGGAATGACGAGCTACTACACCCTCGCCGACAAGAAGAACCCGACCGTGGAGGAGATCGTTGACTACTGGGGGCCGATAAAGAAGGACATCCTGGCTTGGCAGCAGCGGATCGGTAAGCCAATCCTGATGACGGAGGTCGGTTGGTGCAGCCAGGAGGGCGCTGCCAAGGCGCCGTGGAACTACTACCAGAATCAGCACGCCACCCCGGCCGGCCTCGAGGAGCAACGCCGGCTCTATGAGGCATTTATCCGTGTCTGGAACGACACCCCGGCCCTGATGGGGGCCATCTGGTGGGAGTGGGACGCTTCCCCCGGCGGACCGAGCGATTATGGTTATTCGCCGCGGAATAAACCCGCCGAGCAGGTGTTGCGGCAATGGTTCGCGGCAGGCCGAACGTCAAACACGACCGCGCCGGCCGAGAACACCGACTCCCCTACGAAGAGCCGCGGGCACCGAGATCGTTAAGAAACACTGCTCAAGAGCAGTGGCACACCAACCCGTCAATTGAGGGGGAGCGCGGGATGGAATTTCCCAATTTCAAAGAGCGTGATCTGCCAAACGTCAAGAAGGCTTATGAAAGGTAACATAAGCAGGGCTTCGAGTTCAGGATTCGTTCGCATTTTCGCGCGACCTGCCCTAAAATGTGTGTGGCGGAGTGGGCCAGGCGGCCGCTGTCGGCGTGGCTCGGCCGAGTATTCTATCTCGGTCGTCGCCGACCGGCAGAGGAAAGTCCGAACTGGACAGGGCACGGTGATGGCTAACGGCCACCGTCCGCGAGGACCGGGACAGTGCCACAGAAAACAAACCGCCGGGCTAGTCTCTAGCCCGGTAAGGGTGAAATGGTGCGGTAAGAGCGCACCGCGCGACCGGTGACGGTCGTGGCAGGGTAAACCCCACCGCCAGCAAGCCCAAATAGGGGGCGATGAGTCGGCCCGACTCGCTATCAGCCCCGGGTAGGGCGCCCGAGCCCGTCGGCAACGGCGGGCCCAGATGAATGGCCGCCGCCCGACGCCTGTGGCATCGGCTTCCAGCCGGTGAGACGGCGCGGGCACGGAATTCGGCTTACCGGCCCACTCCGCCGTTTTCTGAACCATGACAAGGACGTCATGTTTGAAAAGCGTCTGACCTGGTTCTGGATCCTGCTTACCGCGGTCGCGCTGCTCATTGTCGGTCGGCTGGTGCAGGTTCAGATCGTGCACGCCGCGGAATACGAAGAGCTCGCCGAGCGGATCATGACGCGGCGTCCAGATTATATCGCCGCTCCACGCGGGACCGTCTTCGACCGGCACGGAACGCCCCTCCTCAGCGACGAGCCGACCTCCAACATCTGCGTGCACTACGCGCTGCTGAGCAACAACGAGAAATTCCTCCACAAGTACCTCATCCGCGTCGCCCGCAGCCTCAAAAGACGCGGCGACTATCCCGCCGAGGTGAAGCTAAGGGAGATCGCCGATCAGCTCAGGAGCGTTGAAATCCCGCGCATGTGGCGACGGCTGTCCGAACTCACCGGCGTTTCGGAGACCGAGCTGGCGGAGCGGGCGGCCACGATCCGAGCCCGCGTGGCCCGCATCCGGGCGCTGGTCCGGCGGAAATCGCCCAAGATTCGCGAGATTGAAGAGGAATATCAGCGTTTGCCGGTGCTCGAAGCCGTGGACCACGACGTGGCCTTGTCGGTGCGTCTGGCACTGGAGGATTACCCCTGGCTCCGTGTCACGCCCGCTACACGCCGAGTGACGCACGACGCCGACGCGCTGGTACACGTACTGGGCCGCTTGGGAGCCGCCAGCGAAGAGCGGATCGAGAACGACCCGCTACGGGAGGACGAGTTGCACAAGCTCCGCCGCGGCGACCGGTGCGGCATCTCCGGCGTCGAGCGACTGGCAGAAACATCCCTCCGCGGCTGGCGCGGCCGAATCATCTCGGACTACGATTGGCGACCGCTGGAGCGGACCGACCCGGTGCCGGGTTGGGACGTACACTTGACGATCGATCTGGGCCTCCAGCGCAAAACGCTGGAACTGCTGCAACGGGTTGTAGAGGGTGATCCTGAGAAGGAGCCGCCCGGCGGATTGCCAAATGGATTTCAAGCCGGCGCCGCGGCGGTGGTCATTGACGTCGCCACACGCGAAGTGCTCGCCCTGGCCAGCTACCCCACATACCGCTACGACCGCTTCAACGAAGATTACGACCGTTTGCGGCGGGACAGGAAGCGGCTGCCGCTCACCTTTCGTGCGGTCCAGGCTACGTATCCGCCGGGCTCGACCTGCAAAGTGATTACGCTCATCGGCGGCTTGGGCGAGGGGCTCATTTCGCCCCAGACGCGCTTTCACTGCACCGGGTATTTGCTGCCGGAGAGGCCGAACATGTTCCGCTGCTGGATCTATAAGATGAACCCGGGCGTCACGCATGACATGGTCGCCAAGCCCGGCAGCGCCGAAGCCCTGGACGGTCAGAACGCCGAGAGCGCTATCCGCAATTCCTGCAATATCTACTTTTTCAAGGTCGGCGGCCTGCTCGGCCCCCAGCGCTTGTGCGAGTGGTTTACACGCTGCGGACTCGGCCGAACGCAGGGCACCGGCCTGATCGAGGAGAGCCCCGGGATCGTCCCGACCGAAAACTGGCTCAGGGACCCGCGGCGAGAAAACCCCCGCCGTCACCGCAAATCCGACGCCTGGAACTTCGCGATCGGCCAAGGCGAAGTCACCGCCACCCCGCTTCAGTCCGCCAATCTGGCCGCCACGATCGCCTCCGGCTTCTGGGCGCCCGTGCATCTAGCGTATGACGAGACCGGGCAAGCGCTGGGCGGGCCACTCATCCCGGAGCAGCCCCTCAACGAAGAGCATCTGAAAGTCGTCCGCCGCGGCATGTGGCGGGTCGTCAATGAGCGGGGTACGGGCCGCCGGGCCAAGCTGGACAGTGATGATTACGTACTCTGCGGCAAGACCGGCTCGGCGCAGTCCGTGCGGCGAGTCGTTACAAAGCGATACGTCTGCGAGTGGCCCGACGGTCGCCGGGAAAGCGTCGTCGCCATCTCCAGGCAGGACGCGCTGGCCCGGTTCGGCGACGAGAAGCCCACAATCGTGGACTCGAAGATCGCCGAACTATTCCCCCGGCTCGAAGAAGGCGAAACACTCCCGGCCCATGCGTGGTTCATCGGCTTCACGCAACCCGCCGACACCCCGCGCGGCGAGGTCCCCACCGGCCGCGTCTACGCTATCAGCGTGCTGCTCGAATACGGCGGCAGCGGCGGCCGCGTGGCCGGCCCGGTCGCGAAGCAGATTGCCGAATACTTAGTAGGACGAGTTAAGAATAGCGAGTAGCGAGTGTAGTGTTTCAGGCCAAGTGAGACGGTCAAAAGAAACGTCGCCGGAAATGGACGCCGACCCAAAAACTCCAGATCGTGCTGGAGACGCTGCAATCCGAGCGCAAGCCGGCCCAGATCTGCCGCCGCGAAGGCGTCATGCCCAACCTGGTCTACCAGTGGCGGAAACAATTGCTGGCCTCTGCGCCGCACCCTGCGGGCCGTGGAGATCCCACGCGGCGCTATCGCACTTGTGGCCGGTGGACTATTATCGTGGAGACCCGGCGGCGCTGCCGGCCGAGCGTCGGCGGAAATTACAAACGGCCAGGGAACTGCGTACGCAGGAGAACATCAAGCTGCGACAACGACGTCTGCCCTGGACGGAGGCCAAAACCGTCTCTTATCCGCCAGCGGCGAGTGTCTCACTTTGATTGAAACAAATCATTAGGTGTAAGGCAGAACATAGTGCCTGAAAATATCTCCGAAGCAATGCTAACCACAATCGTAGAACGTATTGTGGACGCAGTATCTCCGCGAATGGTGTATTTGTTCGGATCCCGGCTGTATGGCACGCCGCACGAAGACAGCGACATCGACCTTCTTATCATGGTAAGTGATGATGTCGAACCGAGTAGCGACTACTACAAACGCGTTTATGCTGCTTTGCGGGGAATCGATGCAATAGTAGAACCTCACTTTTGCACTCTGAGAGATTTTAATCGCTTCGGACAGGTTGTAGGCAGCTTACAGAAAGAGGTTAAGGATCGTGGCAGACTCCTCTATGCCGCCTAAGTACGAGTTGGTGCAGCGCTGGCTGGTGTTGGCGCAGAAGGATCTCGCAGCGGCTGAGATTCTTGTTGAAAGCCAACCGCCGCTGTTGGAACAAGGCTGTTTTTATTGTCAACAGTGTGTTGAAAAGGCGCTCAAGGCGGTCCTCATCATGAATGAGATCAAACCTCCACGAACACACGATATCGCGGAACTCATTAATCGCTGCGTAAAGGTCGATGCAAGGTTTGAGATTTGCCAAGCGCAACCAGCTTGGCTTACGAGTTTCGCTGTGGATACACGCTACCCGGACACAGCCGTGCCATTAACGGTGGAGACGGCTCGGCGTGCTGTCGAAAGCGCTAAAGAGTCGTTCAGCTTCATTCTGTCATGTGTGCCGGGGGAGGTGCATCCCTAAACCATGGCCACTTTCGCCACATTCAAACGTCTCAAGGACAAAGGCGTCGCCGCCCTGAAGCAGGGGGATTACGTCGCCGCCAAGCCGTATTTGATCCAGGCAGCCGAGTGCATGATCGAGCTCGCCGAGGAGAACAAAGACCCCCGGCAGCGCGGCGAGCAGGAGGCCTATGCCAAGGAGCTGATCGAGTTGGCTAAGGACTGCGATCGACGGGCTAAGCAGGGGCCCGGCCGGAGGCGGACGCGGGATCGGGCGCGGGACGGGGAAGACTCGGAAACCAGGGCCGAGGACTGGATCGTCCGCGAGAAGCCCACGATCCGTTTCGACGACATCGCCGGCCTCGACGACGTCAAGGACGAGATCTACCTCAAAATGATCTATCCATTTCAGCACCCCGAGCTGGCCGAGCGCTACAGTATTAACGTCGGCGGCGGGATGTTGCTCTATGGCCCGCCCGGCACCGGCAAGACCATGTTTGCCAAGGCCATCGCCTGCGAGCTCGATGCCACCATGTTCGTCATCAGCCCCGCCCAGCTCATGAGCAAGTGGGTCGGCGAGGCCGAGCAGAACGTCCAGAAGCTCTTTGAAGCCGCCAAAGCCGAGGATAAGGCGGTCATCTTCATGGATGAGGTTGAAGCGCTGGTGCCGAAGCGGCGGAGTTCACAATCGAGCGTGATGCAGCGCGTCGTGCCGCAGATTTTGCAGGAGTTGGAGGGTTTTGACCGCAAGGCCGGCCAGGCCCTGATGTTTCTGGGCGCGACGAACGAACCCTGGAGCCTGGACCCGGCGATCATGCGGCCCGGCCGGCTCGACGCTAGGATTTACGTCCCGCTGCCCGATGCCGAGGCCCGTTTCCGGCTGTTCGAGATTTATCTCGGTCAGCGGCCATTGGACGATGATGTGAATTTCGCCAAACTGGTTGAGGCCACCGACGGCTACAGCGGGGCCGATATCAAAGCCGTCGCCGAGCGTTCCGCAACTCGTCCGTTTTTGGAATCGGTTGCGGGGGCCCAGCCGCGTAATATTAATATGGCGGACGTGCTGGCCGTGATTGAGGAGACGCCGCCGTCGGTCAGCAAGAAGGATTCGGTGAAGTATGAGCGATGGGGTCTGGGTGAAGATTGACCTTAGCACAGGAGCCACGCGATGAGCCGCAAGATACTGGAGCGGTTGGCGGCCCCGGAACTCGTCGCTTTGCGCTGCAAGGGCGAGGCCTGGGAAGGCTCCGTGTTCTCACGCAGCCTGATCCCGGACAACTGGATGGGGCTGGTGGTCATGCCCGACGGTCGGCGGCGATTCGTGCCCGCCGGCGAAGACCCTGATCCCAAGCGTGACGATACCTTGGTGCTGGTACGTAACCGGGCCATCACCGTGCCGCTGGAGATCGCCGACGTGCCTGCGTCCGGTGGGCATCCCGTTACCGCCACGGTCGAACTCCTCGTCCGCTGCTGGATGCGCGAGGACGACATGTCGGCGTTACGGCAAGCGCTGCTGACGGAAGACGAATTGACCCTGGACCGTCTTGCGGAAGCCTGCGACAAGGCCGGCGCGGCGACCGCTTTGCGGAGTTTTATTCGAGAGCAACCAGCAAAAACACTAGTTTATGACGACCTGCGCGACGCGCTGTTGGAACGGTTGCGCAACGAGTTGCAGCGCTTCCTGTTTTCGGCCGGCCTGGAGCTGGAGCGCCTCGGCAAGGTCGAATTCGCCAGCGCCAGCCTCGCCGAGCAGGATGCTCTGGAGCGCGAAACCACTCGGCGGGTCAAGGAGCTCGAAGCCCGCGGGATGGTCGAGCGCACCGCCCTCGCTGCCACCCGCCGCCGACTCGACGATCTGGGTGATGTCCTATCCAAGCTCAAGGACGCCGCCGACGCCGATGGCAACTTGCAATGGCGGGAACTGCTGCCCACGCTCACGCCGGGCGAGCGCGGCCGGCTGCTGGAAAACCTCTGGCGACTCACACCGGATCGCACGGTCGCGCAGTCGATCGTTGTCGTGGCCGGGCGAGAATGCGTGTGGCTCGATCCAGCCGAGCCGGAGCGGATCGTCCGTCGCCTGACGCTGCCGGAAGACCTGGGTGGCCTGCGTTCGGTCACTTATAGCCCGCAAGATGAAGCGCTGCTGATCGGCGCCGGCAGCGGCGTCTGGCGCCTCAAAGCCACCAACGGCGAAATCGTAGCGAAATACGTGGTGCCCGATGCCGAAACGCCGCGCACCGGCTTCAACGCGGCGATCACCACCGGCGGCTGCCTGTTCGCCACGCATTCAGAACTCGGGGCGTGGTCGTGGAATCTCGACGACCCCGAGGATGTGCAACAGTTACTACGACCGATCGGCGGCGTGCCGAAAACGATCCGGGCCGTCACTGTGGATGAACGCGGCCGCGTGCTCCTGGCCGCCGATGAGCGTGTCCACGCATTCGATCCGGCCGGCGAGACCGCGTGGCAAACGGGGCCTGCCGACGGACGGATTCACTGCCTGGCGGCGTTGGAGGAGTGGCTCTTCGCGGGGACCTCGACGGGCGCGCTGTTACGCTGCGATCTGAACCTGCGCGATGCCTGGCTGCCGGTCCATCGTACCCACAGCGCGATCGAGTCCCTTTGCGCCCGCCGCTGGGACGATCTCGTCGAGCTGGTCATCCCGGCCGGCCCGGACGGCGTATGTGGGGTGTATGTCGGCGAAGGTATTGTCTCGCGGCTGCTCAAGGCTGCCACGCCGATCCGACGGGCCTGGGCCTGCGACGATACGCTCGTGGCGCTGGTCGAAAACCGCGATCGTCTGGTAATTCTCAACGGCGACATGCCCGAGCGCACCGGGCTGAACGTCCCCATCGCCCGCGTAATCGGGCACTCGATCCAGGATGCCTGTCTAGTCGAGGTGGGTGGCCCAGCGTTTTAGCGTTGACAGGAGAAACATAATGAGTGTGTTGCCCAAGACACGCGCGGAAATGGCTCGGCTGATCGATCACACGCTGCTCAAGCCCGAGGCTGCGCGCGCCCAGATCGATCGGCTCTGCGACGAATGTTTGCAATACAGCTTCGCCGCCGCGTGCGTGAATCTGACTTGGGTGACACACTGTACCGAACGGCTGGCGGGCAGCCGAACCGACGTCGCCGGCGTGGTCGGTTTCCCGCTCGGAGCGACTTCCGCCGAGGTCAAGGCCTTTGAAGCCCGGGAGGCGGTTCGCCAGGGAGCCCGCGAGATCGACATGGTCGTCAATCTGGGCGCGCTCCTCGCCGGCGAGCGTGACGCCGTGGTCCGCGATATTCGCGCCGTGGTTGACGCGACCAAGGGTGCGAATGCTAACGCCCTCATCAAGGTGATCCTCGAAACTCGCGCGCTGACCGACGAGCAGATTGCCCTGGGCTGCCGCTGCTGTGTCGAGGCCCAAGCAGATTTCGTCAAGACCTCAACCGGATTTCATCCCACTGGCGGCGCGACCGTCGAGCACGTGGCTCTGTTGAAGAAACACGCCGCCCCGCTCCGCGTCAAAGCCGCCGGCGGTATCCGCGACCTGCCGACCGCGCTGGCGATGATCGAAGCCGGCGCCGAGCGGCTCGGCATGTCGGCCGGCGTGACTGTCCTGGAGGCAATGGAGAAGTGATGGCCGCCATTGTGGTTGGGGCCATGGCCAGACAGAAGATCGAGCGCTCGAACGGTCAGCTCGGCGGCAAGCCCCTGGCCGTGATCGGCATGACGCTCGGCATCATCTCCAGCGTGATCTGGACTTTCACCTGCCTGGGTGCGGGTTAATCCTGCTTGGTTTCCATGGCATGTAGGCGCTCCGCCAGATCATTAGCGGGGTACAAAACGAACTGCCGACCGTGACGGACTCGAATAAGCAAGCCGCGCTCGACGAGTTCCGTAAGGTCCGCGTGTGCCGTTCCGTAGCTGACGCGGTACTTGCCTCGGTGTGTCGCGAAGGTCACCGCTTTACGTGGGTCGGTGACAGCGTCATGCAAGAGTGCAATTTGCCGATAGTTCAGTTCAGGGAAATGAACAAGCAGTTGGCGGGTTTCACGAATCGTCCGTTGCCGGCGAGTCAAATACGAATGCAGGTCCCGTAACGCCATTCGAATGGCCCGCAAATGGAACATGATGAAATACGTGGCATCGCATTGATCCGATTCCGCATAGAGGAACGCGCGGCTGTAACGAACAGGGGACTGGTTGATGATCCGCGAAATCGGCAGAAACTCGAACAGCCAGTACCCGCTTCGGAGCATCGACCAGTAGAACAGGGCGCGTGCCGTGCGCCCATTGCCGTCGACGAAAGGGTGGTCGTACGACAGCCAGAAATGCACCAGGATCGCCATAATCACCGGATGCAGGAAACCCAGGTCAGTTTCCTGGTTCGCGAATGCGCACAAGGCCTTCAGCCGCTCCGGCAACTCATCCGCGTGTGGCGGCACGTGCAGCACTTCGCCGTCACGCACGTCAACCACTTCAACCCTGTCCGATGCACTCCTGATGCGGCCTTCGTCGAGTGGGTTTTCCAGGGTATCCTGAGTCATCGAACGTTGGATGTCGATTACGAGATCATCTGAGAGCGGCCGATCTTTGAAGTCCCTCAACATGCAGATGGTACGATAGTTGTTCAGAATCATACGCTCGCCGTGTGTTCGCGGCTGCCGATTGCCGCGCAGCATATCCTTGGCCACTTTTCGCGTCGTGGCAGCCCCTTCAATCTGGCTCGATGCAATCGCTTCCTCCATAAGCGAGTTAATGAGATAACGCTGCCGGTCCTCTTTGGCTCCCTCTGGCTCATCGATTCCTATGTTCCCGCCGAGCCCTTTATCGATCTCATGCAGGTCGTGCAAAGCCTCTTCCGGTAGTGAAAGCCGATAAGGCTCTCCATTCTTACTTCGTAGCCCAAACTCGCGAGCTTGACTCTCACGAGCGAGTTTCAATGCGACCCACACTTCTTCGGCCTTCCAGCCTTTGGGAAGAGGGCGCCTGCGTAGTTGGTCCCAATGCCAGTAAGCGGCATTGGCGCGCTGAATCAACCGGCGTCCCTCGGGGTCGTTAATAATCTCGAAGGGCTTGTTCGAACTCGTTATCAACGAAATCCAGCTAGGTGGACGTGTCGGAAGTCGCATCCGAGAATCCTCTGCTCTCAGAAACTATCAACCAAGCTCACTATTGACATTATATCTATCAGTTCAATAATACGCTGATAGATGACATAGTCAACGATAAATGTCAATTGCTGTCATTTCTGATACTACACTGCGGGCAGGGTATTGGCCTGTGTTCATAACGCCATTGTTACCAGTCGGTTATGGCACTTTGTGGCTCTCGTTCGAGAAGATATAATCCGAGCAGCGTGATGTGAAAAAAGATGGCTGCATCGCTCATCACAGTATGAGATGGCGTGTTATACTAGCTGCGATTGTTCAGATGTCGCTAGGGAGAAAGCCATGTCAACCGCATCTGTCGGTGCTCGCACTGTTCACGCCCCGCGCGGCACGACCATTTCCTGCAAAGGCTGGCAGCAGGAAGCTGCTATGCGCATGCTCATGAATAATCTCGATCCCGACGTGGCCGAGCAGCCGGACGAGTTGATCGTCTACGGCGGCTCCGGGCGAGCGGCGCGGAGCTGGGCGGATTATGACCGCATCGTCGCCACCCTCCAGCGGCTCGAAAACGACGAGACGCTGCTGGTGCAATCCGGCCGGGCCGTCGGCGTCGTCAAGACCCACCCCGACGCTCCGCGTGTTCTGATCAGTAACTCCATGCTGGTGCCGCACTGGGCGAATTGGGACGAATTCCGCCGACTGGAGGCCCTCGGGCTGACCATGTACGGCCAGATGACCGCCGGCAGTTGGATCTACATTGGTACCCAGGGCATCCTCCAAGGTACGTACGAGACATTTGCCGCCTGTGCGAACAAGCATTTCGGCGGTTCGCTCAAGGGGCGACTGCTGATGACGGGCGGCCTCGGCGGCATGGGCGGTGCTCAGCCGCTGGCCGCCACGTTCAATGGCGCCGCGTGCCTGACAGTCGAGGTTGATCGCGAGCGGATCGAACGCCGTTTGAAAACCCGCTATTGCGACAAGATGACGGAGGACGTGGACGAAGCGCTCGATATGGTGCTCAAGGCGCGCGAAAGCGGCGAGGCCCTGTCGGTCGGATTGCTTGGGAACGTCGCCGACGTATTACAGATTCTGATCGAGCGCGACATCACGCCGGACGTGCTCACGGACCAGACCTCCGCGCACGACCCGCTCAACGGATACGTGCCCAATGGCATGAGCTATGAGGCCGCGCTCGAATTACGCCAGAGCAACCCCGATCAGTACATCAAAGCCGCATATCGCACAATCGCGGACCACATGCGAGCCATGCTTGAGCTCCAACGCCGCGGGGCCGTCACGTTCGACTACGGCAACAACCTGCGCGGCCACGCCCAGGAAGCCGGCGTGGAGAATGCCTTCGACGTGCCCGGCTTCGTGCCCGAGTACATCCGCCCGCTGTTCTGCGAGGGCTCCGGGCCGTTCCGCTGGGCCGCGCTCTCCGGCGATCCGGCGGATATCCACGCCACCGACCAAGCCGTGCTTGATACATTCCCCGAAGAGGAGGCCCTGTGCCGCTGGATTCGCCTGGCCCACGAGAAGGTCGCGTTCCAAGGCTTGCCGTGCCGCATCTGTTGGCTCAAGTACGGCCAACGGGCGAAGATGGGCAAGGTGTTCAATGACCTGGTGCGAACCGGGAAGGTATCCGCCCCGCTGGTCATCGGCCGCGATCACCTCGACTGCGGCTCGGTCGCCTCGCCCAACCGCGAGACGGAGGGCATGAAGGACGGCTCCGACGCGATCGCCGACTGGCCGATGCTCAACGCCATGACGAACACCGCCTGCGGCGCCACGTGGGTCTCGATCCACCACGGCGGCGGCGTCGGCATCGGCTACTCGCTGCACGCCGGCATGGTCATCGTGGTGGACGGCACGGACGAGGCCGAGCGGCGACTGGAGCGTGTGCTGACGGCCGATCCGGCGACCGGCATTTTCCGCCACGCGGACGCCGGCTACGAGTTGGCACGGGAGGTGGCTCGCACGCAAGGAGTGGATGTGCCGGGGCAAACCTGATCATAGACCCGAAGGAGAGACCTGCGATGAGCCGTGCGAAAACGATCATGGTGGATCTGGACGGCGTGATCTGTAGCGAAGAAGCGTTTTTCGACCGCCCCCTGGCCGAGCCGATCGAGGGTGCTCGGGAGGCGTTACGGAAACTGCGTGCCGCGGGGCACACGGTCGTCATTTACACGGCCCGCGCTTGGGGCGAGCAGCGGGTCACCCGGCGGTGGCTGGACGAGCACGGCTTCGAGTACGACGGCCTGCACATGGGCAAGCCGGTCGCCGACGTCTGGATCGATGACCGGGCGGTCAGGTTCACGAATTGGAAAGAGGTGCTGGAGCAGTTGTAGGAGTGAGCGTCAACATAGTGGGTGGGGCGGGCCTCCGTGTGG
>JAGMDK010000158.1 GCA_023128695.1 Phycisphaerae bacterium | reverse complement strand
TTTCACGGCACACTGAATAATCCGGGCTAAAGCCCGCGGCTCTTCGGAGTTCTCGCGCCTCACCATTGTCACGACACTCATGAAACGCAGCACTAGGCGGATCAGCCGCCGCGCAATTCTTGCACGCCCCTTTAAGAATCCAATCCGGCGAGGCCGATGAAGATGTTCTCGGAGTGTGAGTACCACACTATGTGAACGGTACGGGAAACCGGCGTGCGGGCTGGTATCACTTTATCCCCAGGGCCAGCAACAACTTTCATGGAGGATTAGCACATGACTACCGCAACGACACCAAACACCACCACGCAAACGTATACGCCTGACAACTACGGCACGGTGTTTCGCTTTGAGAACGTCAACGAGCCAGGGGCCTATATCTGCCAGTGGAACGGGCACCTGCTCCGGGTTCCGGAGGACGGCGTCGCCGCCGGCCGCTCGCCGATGATCAATATCGTCGGCACGGAACCGCTGTATGTCACGAAGATCAGTGACAACCCGTGGATCACGCTGACCAAGGCCCGCATGATGGGCGCGAACTACGATCTGAATGTGAACTTCTAGGCAGTACTCGGCAGCACGGGGGGAACAGTCACGATAACCACCTGTACGCCTGCACGCACGCGGAAGCGAGGCCCTCGCTTCCGCTTTCTTTTATCCCCTTCCGGTCACCCACCGGTCGGCAAAACGTCCGCGGCGTGCAAGAACGCGCCGCGAACCACCAGCAGTGCAACCACAACCACCACCCAGCAGAGCAGGACGAAGCCGCTGCTGAAGAGGCCGACCAACGCCCAACGCAACCCGCGTAAGTGAATACCGCGGCGTCGCGCGCGGTGAATACGCACCAGGCTGGCGATGCCCAGTATCAGTCCCATCACCTGGGCCACCACCGGCACAAATGCCGTGAGCCCACAGACCGCCGAGGCCAGGGCCAGTTTCTCATAACCTTGCCATCCTGGGAGCACCAAGCCGCCGTCGGCCCTGGAAACACAGGCCGATCCGCGGCGATGTGGGCTGACCGCCGACTCGGCCGGCACCGGCAGGGTCTCCACCGAGACCACCGTCGTCGTCGAGGTCTGCCCCGGCCCGCGCTCTGGTTCCTGGTTTTCCGGCATGTCCGAAAACTCCTACCGCCCAAGGCCCCCTTGCATATCGACGTGATCCTGGTTCAAATGTAGCCGCTCACATTGGCACGAACACGGGATCACTAAGGAGACCCACGTATGAACGCGAAACGATTCGTCCCGCTCGCCGTGATGACACTGCTGGTTTGGCTGACGGGGTGCCCCGATCTCACCCCCGTGGCGGATATACAACTCGACGAAGACGACCACGGCACGGCGGTCTTGACGCCGGTCGGCACGAAAATCACCGTCACGCTGCCCTCGAACGTCACCACCGGCTATGCCTGGGAGCTGATCGACCCGGACACGTCCATTCTGGAGAACACCGGCCAGGACTACGTCGCCCCCCTCTTCGGCGCGACCGGCACCGGCGGCAATGAGGTCTGGGAATTCACGGCCCGCGCGGCCGGCAGCGCCACCATCCGGCTGGAATACCGCCGCTCGTGGGAAGACGACAGCATCGACCCGGCCGACACCTTCCAGGCCAACGTGCAGGTGACCGACGCCAGCCTGTAGGGCGGGATGGCGCCAAGAGTTCGTTGGAAAAGGGGACCGCTGCTGGTGCGAGAATCCTTTCTCGCACCCCTCTCGGCGGGCATCCCTTCCCGTTTGTTTGCGGAGGCCGGAATGGATTCCAGCAAGCTCGGGTGCGAGATAGGAATCTCGCACCAGCGTATCAGCGACGTCCGCCACGGGGGGCAGACGCTACACTTACGTCCGGGACAGAGCCCGGACGCTACATTCCCCGGCAAGGGCCGCCGGAACTGTCATGCCCCCCGCATTTCGGACGCCGCCCCGTCCGGTTGACCAGAGCCGGATTCTGGGGAAGAATTTGGCAGAGTATATCATGATCGCGGCGAGTCGCGCGGGGTAAGAACCCACTCGGCGAAAGGACAAACAAGGCCATGCTCACCAACAACATTCTCGATCTCATCGGCAATACCCCGTTGATCCAGCTCGGTAACGAAAAAGTGTTCGCCAAAGCCGAGTTCCTGAACCCCGGCGGCAGCGTCAAGGACCGGGTCGCCCTGGCCATGCTCGAAGGGGCCGAGCGGGACGGCAAGCTCAAGCCGGACTCGGTCATTGTCGAACCGACCTCGGGGAACACGGGGATCGGCTTGGCACTGGTCGGACGGGCCAAGGGCTACTGCGTCCGCCTCGTCATGCCGGAGGGCATGAGCGTGGAACGCAAGAAGCTCATCCGCGCCCTGGGGGCCGAACTGGTGTTGACCCCCGACGAGGATAGCATTGCCGGGGCGATTGAGCGGGCCCGGCAGATCGCGGCCGAGGACGCGCGGGTCTACATTCCGCAGCAGTTCGAGAACCCCGACAACCCGCGGGTGCATTATGAGGAAACCGCGCACGAACTCTGGCGGCAGATGTCGGGCAAGATCGACTGTTTCGTCGCCGGGGTCGGCAGCGGCGGCACCCTCCAGGGAGTCGGCACCTTCCTCAAGGAGCATAACCCCGACTGCAAGATCTTCGCGGTCGAGCCCAAGAACGTCGCCGCCCTGCTCGGCCACGAACCCGGCCTGCACCAGATCCAGGGCATCGGCGACGGCTTCGTCCCCGGCGTGCTCGACGTCTCGCTAGTGGACGGGGTCCTCGAGGTGACCGACGAGGTCGCGATCGAGACGACCCGACAATTGGGGGCCGATTCCGGCCTGCTGGTCGGTATCTCCTCCGGCGCCAACGTCTGGGCCGCCCGCCAACTGGCCAAGACGATCAAGGGCAATGTTGCCACCGTCCTGCCCGACCGGGCCGAACGCTACTTCAGCACGGCGTTGTTGTAGTCGGCTCACGGCCGATTATTCTGATTTTGTGCTGGGCGCCGCCGGAGACAAGCCGTATCCTACGCGTATCAGTTCATAATACGTGGCTGGAAGCGAGGCGGGTTACACGTCGTCCCGCCAACGCGAAGCGAGTGATCATTGCATGTCGTGCCACCTACTTGGGATATGGATGTCCTGGACTACACGTGCGTTCAGCAGTGCAGCATTGAAAGTGACCGAGTGTCCATGCAGCCAAACGGAGTAGGCCCGATGAACATTCCCATCGTTCACCAAACACCGCCCAATCCGCGCGCCGCCAGAGAGAATCGTCTTACCTTTGATGCCCTGGGAGTCATCTGCGTGAACGTGGTCGGCGGGACCGGCTGCGGCAAGACCTCGCTCCTGGCGGCCATCCTGCCCCGGCTGAAAGCCGAACTCAACGTCGGCGTGCTGGAAGGCGACCTGGCCACGACCTGCGACGCTCAGCGGCTGGGGGCCTGCGGCGTTCCCGTCGTCCAGGTCCTGACCGACGGGCAGTCCCACCTCGGCGCGCACCAGGTTCAGCGGGGCATGGCGGAACTGCCGTTGGCCGATCTGGACCTGCTGATTATCGAAAACGTGGGTGACCCGCTCTGTGCGGGGCAGGTCGGCCTGGGTGAACACTTGCGAGCAGCCATGCTCAGCATTTCGGCCGGGCATCTGATCACGAGCAAATACCCGGAACTGATCCACGGAGCACAACTGATCCTGCTGTCCAAGTACGATCTGCTGCCCCACGTGGACTTTGATTTGGACGGCACGGTACGCAGTCTGCGGCGGACCAACCCCGGTGCGGAAATCATCTGCACCGACTCGGAAAACCGAGTGGGCATCGACCGCACGGCCGGCTGGCTGCTGGGATACGTGCGGGCTCAGCGGATGCATCGAATGCGGCGGCAGCCGGCCGAGGCGGTTGCCGCGACGAGGTAAACTGATGGAATGACGACGGGCAGTCTGCCTGCTCCGACGATCATCATCACGCTGCTACTGTTGGCGGCGGGAACGATCATCCTTGGGCGGCGGATTCGGCCGGTGGCAACCTGATTAGCCCTCAAGGTTCATCCGAGTGCTTGACAGGCTGCCAGGCTCGTGGCAACATGAACTATCGGCGGCTCTGGTGCCGCGTGTACCGCGGAGAGGGCGATTAGCTCAGTTGGCTAGAGCGCGTGCTCGACATGCACGAGGTCACTGGTTCAAGCCCAGTATCGCCCATTGTAAACCACTGAAAAGGCGCGACTTACAAAAGCTGCCAGTCGCGCCTTTTTGTCTGTTTTCCTCCTTATGGTTTGGGACAACAATCAAATGCACCGTGTGAACTGGAGTTTCACGGGTGTGACCATTTTTTGTGGCACAGGCAAGTGCTAGGGAACCAATGAGGAGCGCTGCTTGGTGGTTGAAGTGCGCTAGCAGTCTGTCGGACTT
>JAGMDK010000157.1 GCA_023128695.1 Phycisphaerae bacterium | reverse complement strand
GGGCCCCGGCCAGAGGCGTGCCTCGCGCGGCGAGGCTCGGGGCGCGATCACCTTCATCTGTAAACGGACCTCCGGCGTGAGCAGCAAGGCGTCCGCCGACGCCTGCATCCGCAGGCGCTCGATCCGGACGTAGAGGACCTGCTCGGCGTCCAATTCGCGCCCGATTTTCTGAAGACTCCAGCGGGAGAAGTCGGCCTTGACTTGGCGGAGCCGCAAGATCTCCTCGGGCGGCACGATCTGGTCATTGACTTCCTGCTCGCGGAAGATTTCGATCAGCCGCTCGCGGAAGGCGCGGGTGAAGACCGGGTTTTCCTCACTGGAATTGGCGTACTCGATGAACAACACGAGACGCCCCGTGGTGAGCTCGATCTCCGCGTCCTTCATCTGCGGCGGGGCGGTCATGTAAGCAATCGCCCCGATGATGTTGCAGCCCGGCAAGAAGAAGAACAACCCCACCAGCACAATGCCCCATAGATATGAGCGCATGTCATTTCACCTTGACCTTGCGGTCATAGAATCGGCCGGCCACGTCCTGGGCGAACGCCTCCAGGGTCGCTCGCCGGATTGCCCGGTCGCCCGTGCCCCATTCCCCCGGCGAGTTCGGCGGATATACGGTCTGGACCTCCTTGGAGTAGGCCGGCTCGCTGTTGGGGTAGTCCGTGTTGTACACGCTGACGAGGGCCGAGATGTGCCCGCGATAGAGGTGGGGGCTCTCCGGCTCACGCGTCGTGTACTGGGTCAGGTCGATTTCCAGCAGCCGGTCGGCGCCGAACCGCTTGCCGATCCCGGCCGGATCCATTTTTTCCCAGTCCGCGGTGCGGCGTTGGAAGTCCACCACCCGGCGAGGGTCAACCGTCGTGAGCCCCCGCACGCTGCCCTCCAGCGTTACCCGCACGTGATCGGCGACCTCCCACTGCACCTGCGGGTACTCGAACAACGTTTCCATCTCGGCCCGCACCAGGAGGCAGACTTTCTTGTCGGCCAGGTATGGATACTCGGCCGCGACGTTCTTGGTCGGCTCCTTGCCCCACATCAAGGCGCCGAACGCGAACGCTTCGCAACCGGCTATCCCCGCCGCCAGCGGCAGCAGGAGCACCATCGCCCAGAGCCCCCACATGCCGGACGCTTTCTGAAATACAAGCCTGTTCATCGGTTCACTCCGCCAACACGATACCAAGAGCGAAGCGGATTGTGTAGCCGATAGTTTTCCCAGGGCCCGCCCCACCCTGTGAATAGGATCGGTTACGCGAGAATGCGATTGCCCTGGGGACGGAGACCGGACGCTACATGATTTCTGCGGCGGACGGCTATTTTTCATCACTCTCCGCCTCCGGAGCCAGCGCGCGAATCTCCCGCATGATCAGGTCGCCGGCGAGTTGCGGCGAGTCCTTCTCACGCTCCCGCCCGCGGAAGGCGGACAGATCGACCGGCTTGCCGTAGCGGACGCGGACGTTGTGTCGGCGGATAAACGCGAGGAAGGGATTGTCGTCGTAGCGGGTGCCGCTGATGTGGCAGGGGATCACCGTGGCGCCGGTCCGCAGGGCCAGTATGCCGACCCCCGGCCTGGCGTCGGGCTCGTCCTCATCCGGGCCGACATAGGTCCCTTGCGGGAAGATGCCCATGCAGCCGCCCTCCTTGAGATGTCGCAGCGAGTTGCCCAGAAACGACTTGGTAGGGTTCTCGCGGTTGACCGGTATGCACTTGTCCTGACGCATGAACCAGCTTGCCAGCGGAACGCGATAGTATTTTTCCTCGACGACGAAGCTGATCAAGCGGTGCGTGCAGGTGCTCAACATGACGATCGGGTCAATGCCGGCGGTATGGTTGGCGGCCACAATCACCGGCCCCACACGCGGTACCGTACACGGCCCGACACGCCGAACGCGGCACCAGAACCCAGAGTAAAAGCGTACCAGACGCCAAACCAGCCAGAGGATTGCCGGGAAAGGATCGCCGCGGCGATATTCCCGCCAGGCCAAGAGCGTGGTCAGCAGGAGCCCCGCTCCGGTCACGCCGAGCAGATATGGGATGTAGCGGTCCAGGTGCTCGATGTGCGGCAGGCCGAGCAGCCCGGTGGTGGCGACGATCGCGGCCATCGTACACATATCGGCTACGCCGAAGACGCGCCCGCGGCGGGCGTCCGGCACGAAGTGCTGAATGATGACCATGACCGTCACCAGGATGCCCGCCCCGTGCACGCCGATCATCAGCAAGCACAGGCCGGTGAAGAGACGGCCGAGCTTGAAGATCAGGGCGGCGTCGAGGGCGAAGATCCAGCACGCGCCGCCCAGGACCGACGCCAGGATGGCCAGCGGAACCGGCAGCGCCCGCCCGATGAGTGTGAGCAGTGCGGCCCCCAGGGCGAGGCCGGCGGCAATCAGCCCGCGGTACATGCCGGCGTCGGAGTACTTTCCGCCGAAGACTTCGGAGACGATCGCCGGAATGACGGAGATGACCACGCCCGCCGCGGCCCAGAAGACGGTACCGAGCAGGATGACCTGCAACACGCGGCGATGCTGCCAGACATATCGAAAGCCCTGGCGAATGGGTGTCCACACGCCGGTGGGTATCTCGTGCGGCACCGCTCGCGAACGTGACATGGCGATCCCGAGGAGCAGCACGGCGCTAGCGACGAAAGTGACGGCGTCGAGCCAGTAATTCCATTGCAGGCCGAAATGCCCGGCGACGGCCCAGTCGACGAGCAGGCCGCCGACCACCGCGCTGAGGATCGCCCCGATCGTGCCCAGCGCGCTGATCATGGCGTTGGCCCGGACAAGCTGATCGTCACGGATGAGCGTCGGGACCATCGCCTGCCGGCACGGGGAGAACAGTGCCGCGAATGTGCCGGTCAGCGCCAGCGGCAGCGCGACGAGGAAATCCCGATAGCTTGGATCATCCAATAATCCCGCGACTCTCGGTAAGACGAAGATAAACGGTATGCTGAAGACGACCGCGGCCCGGACCAGGTCGGCACCGATCATGGTCCACTTGCGGCTGAAACGGTCCGCCCACCAGCCGGCAAAGGGCCCCACAATCACGAACGGGGCGAAGAAGCAGAAGGTCATCAGGGCCTGGACACGGGTCACGTCGTCCCGCTCCAGCCCGCCGGCCTCCTTTAGCAAGGCCATTTCGCTGAGGTGGTCGCCGAACGCACTGATGCCGTAGGCGGCCCAGAGCAGCACGAAGTTGCGGTTCCGGACCAGCCAGTCGGGAAGCAACGGTTGAGATCGCGTTACGGCTGACATAGGCTCTCGCGTGTAGTGCGAGTCCAGAGACATAGGTTTGGGTGGGTGGCCCATCGCTTTAGCGTTGGGGAACGCGAATGATCCAACTCATTCGTGTCCCCCAACGCTAAAGCGATGGGCCACCCCAGCCGGTGAGACTTTACGCAGGACCGGGCTAAACGTAAAGGTATTGTGCAGCCGCGGCGTGATTCGGAAGTAGAATGAATAGGATTCATTCATACGAGGAGTCGGACATGTCACGACTAACAGCGTTTAACAATACCCCTATTGAAGAGCCGCAGGCTTTAGCCTGCGCGGTGCCGCGCGGACTGAAGTCCGCGGCTCTTCGGGATGTGCCGCGCGGACTGAAGTCCGCGGCTCTTCGGGGTTTGTTAGAGCCTCTAAGATCACCGCAGGGCCGGCGTTGGTTGACGAGTCTTGTCATGTTGAGCCTCGTGCTCGGGGGCTGCGACAGCACACCCCCGGCGGATCGACAGGCGGCGACGCGCCCCGCCGAGTCCGCTTCCACGCCGGACCTGCCGCCTCCGCGAGAACCGGCCGCGCAGCTTGAAACCAAACCGGCTGCGCAACCTGAAACCGAGCCGCCCGCGACCCAGCCGGCCGAGCCTAAGCTCCCGGACTATCTGGCCATTATCAACCGCATCGAGGCGGATGAGGCCGTCGACGTGAGGATAGTGACCGCCGCCGACCGCAAGCTGATGCTTGAAACCCGCAACGTCCGGCGGCTGCACATCGACCGCGCCCAGGTGCCGGTGGACAAGGACCGCAGCATCGTTCTGGTGTTGGACGGCCAGGTTCTAGAATGGCGGGCGAACTCAAAAGTGGTCGAGTTCGAGCGCACGCCCGCCGGGGTGTGGATACCGGTTAAGCCCGAGAAATCCAAGGGCCCCTAACAAAACCGAAGACCGCGGGCTTCAGCCCGCGCGGCGCCGCGCAAGAGAGGACCACAATTGGTCGCGAACGACCGCGCGGGCTGAAGCCCGCGGCTCTTCGCGAGAGGTATTATGTGGCGCTCTAAGAAAGCTGACCAACCCAACAGTCCCTGATTATGCCGGATGAAGCGTGTCCATACGTCTCACGCGGGGGCTTGAAACTCGCCGCCGCGCTGCGCGCCTTTGAGTTCGACGTCGCCGGCTGGACGTGTGCTGACTTCGGCAGTCACGTCGGCGGCTTTGTTGATTGTCTCTTGCGACATGGGGCGGCGAAGGTCTATGCGGTGGAGCCGGGCTATGGGGTGCTGGATTATCGTTTGCGGAAAGATCCGCGGGTGGTGGTGTGCGAGCGTACTAATGCCATGCACTATGCCTGCCCGGAACCGTGCGAGTTGGTCACGATCGACGTCGGCTGGACGACGCAACGGTTGATACTGCCGGCGGCCCGGCGCTGTTTGAAATTACCGACCGGCCGTGTTGTCACGCTGATTAAGCCGCAATATGAGGCCTCGCGAGAGTGGCTCAGCGGCGGGGTTGTGCTGCCGGAGCGCATGGAGGAGGTGCTGACAGCCTGCCGGCAGGACATACGTGGACTGGGATGGTGGATCAATGGTGAAATCGAGAGCCCGATGCGGGGGCAGGGCGGGAATGTGGAATACTTGTGGTATCTAACGCAGGCGTAACACGTCCCGAAAACTTGCGCTCTCACGGCGTGGGGCACCCGCGCGCTGAGGAACGTGGGAAGGTAGGAAGGTGGGAAGGTGGGAACGTGACAAGGTGATAAGGTGAAAAGGTGAAAAGGTGATAAGGTGATAAGGCTGCAATAGGCCGCGAACGACCGCGCGGGCTTCAGGCCCGCGGCTCTTCGGGTTCCCACGTTCCCACGTTCCCACCGTCTTAGTTCTACAGCGAGCATCTGGTACACTGTTCACCTATGCGAGGAGATGCAGACAGTCAGGTCCGCCGTCTTCTGGTCGTGATTCCGAACTGGGTCGGCGACGTCGTGCTGGCCACGCCGGTGTTGGCGGCCTTGCGCGCGCACTTTCGAGCAGCCCGCATCACGTACCTCATGCGGCACTACGTAAGCGAGATCGTGGACGGCGGCAGGTGGCACAATCAGGCTCTGCACTGGCCGGCCGGGAGCGGGCTGAGGCGTGAAATCCGCACGCTCCGCATGGCTCGCCGCCTGCGCGCGGAGCGCTTCGAGCTGGCGATCCTGCTGACGAACTCGTTTCGCTCGGCCCTTTTCGCCTGGCGGGCCGGCATCCGCCGTCGCGTCGGGTATGCCCGCGAGGCCCGCGGCTGGATGTTGACCGACCGCTTGCGGCCGCTCAAACGAAACGGCGAGTTCGTCCCCAGCCCGGTGTTGCCGTATTACATCAAGCTGGCCGAGCACGTCGGCTGCTCCGTGACAGACCGCCAGGTACGGCTGGGGATTACGCCGCGGCAAGAGCGGGCCGGTCAGGACCTGCTGCGTCATTACGGTCTCGCTGACGGACGGCGGTATGCACTCGTAAATCCCGGGGCGGCGTTCGGGGCGGCCAAGTGCTGGCTGCCGGAGCGTTTTTCCGAAGTGTGCGATCGGCTACACGTTGAGCATGGTTTCCAGGTGGTTCTCGTCGGTGCCCCGCACGAACTAGCGCTGCTGCAAAAGATCGCCGCCGAGGCGAAGAGCGCGGTGATTTGCCCGGAGAAACCCGGGACGACGCTCGGTTCGCTCAAGGTGCTGGTGCGGGAGGCGGCCCTGTTGGTCTGCAACGACACCGGCCCGCGGCACTATGGCAGCGCGTTCAGCATCCCCACGGTCACCATCTTCGGCCCCACGCACCAGGCCTGGACCGACACCGATTACGAGGGTGAGATTAAGCTACAGATACCGGTTGAGTGTGGCCCCTGCCAGTTGAAAATCTGCCCGATCGACCTCCGTTGCATGACGGGGTTGACGACCGAGATGGTCATGCAAGCGGTCGCGGATATCTTGCAGCGCCGCCGACCACACGATTGCGGATTGGAGCAGGCGTGCAAACCGGCGGGCGGCGGGCAGGCTCCGGTGGAATGCCGGGAGGATTAGCGCATGATGTACACTGAGCACATGCGGACTGATCCGGCGTACCGCGAGCGACTCCGCGCTGGTGGACTCGACAGTGTGAGCAAGGTGCTGACGCGGATCGACGGGCGTGTGGCGGCCTGGAGTCGCACAACCGACACACTGTTCGTCCCCGGTGCGGATGGCACGCCCGGGTTGTATGTCAAGCGGCACTACTTCCCCAGTTGGGTCAAACGCCTGCGCGGCACCTTTCGAGGGACGTTCTTCGGCCGGCACCGAGGGCAATCCGAGTACCTCGCGCTCAACGCCATGCGGGCCGTCGGCATTCCCGCCGTCCGTGCGGTGGCCTACGGCGAACGGCGGGCGGGACACTTTCTGACGGCGTGTTTTCTGATCACCGAGGAGGTGCCCGGGGCTCGGAATCTGACCACCTTTGCGTTTGAAGTGGCTACTGGCCGGAGTACGCTCTCCGCCGCCGAGCGCCATCTGTGGATTCGTACACTGGCCGACCAGCTTGCCGCCATGCACGCCACCGGGGTCTCGCACGGGAATCTGTTCTGGCGAAACCTGCTGGTCCGCGGTGGACCCGACGGGCGGCCCGAGTTTTTCTTCCTCGATCCCCAGCCGCTCCGGGCCTGGGAGCGGTTCGGCAGCGGCGGAAACTGGTGGCTGCGCGAGTTGGCCCAGCTCGCCGTGTCCGCCCTGACCTTCACCTCGCGGAGCGAACGCCTGCGCTTTCTTCGGAATTATCTCGGCGGCGCGCGGCTGACGCCGGAGATCAAGGAGCAGATCCGTCAAATCGAGCGCCTGGCACAAACCTGGCGTCGACACGAGGAACGCCGCATCCGGATGAACAGCCTGTTTGAAGAGTGGAATCGGCAGTTGGCTCGGGAAGAGCGGCGGTCGGACCTGGGGAGCGGCGTGGAGTCGCCGGCGTGAGGCACGACGCGACGATTGAACCGGGTTGGCGGGAGCGATTGACGCGGGCGGGTTTGCGCAACAAGTTGGATTTGCTCGACAAGACGCCGTCCGAATGCCTGGCGGGCCGCTGGGAGGCGCTGCTCAAACCTGGACTGGGGGGGCGTGAACGGTGGCGTTGGGAGCCCAACGGAACCGATGAAACCGTCGTATACCTGAAGCGTTACCTGCACCCGCCGCTGGCCGAGCAGTTCGACCGCATCCGTCGGCAGACGGCGCGCCATAGTCGGGCGTGGTGGGAATACCATCAGTCGCAAGAGTTGACGCGCCGCCACATTCCGGTCGTGCGGGCGATCGGGGTCGTGGAGGAGATGCGCGGCTTGGCCGAGGTCCGCAGCGCGGTGCTCTTTGAGCGTGTGGCGGGAGACGCCTTTGAGCGCGTCTGGCCGGAACTCGAGGCCCGCGGCGCGCCGCTGACGCGCGGCCTGGCTCGTCAGGAGCTGACCCGCGGCTTGGCTCGTTTCGTATCCGCGTTTCATCAAACGGGCATGTGCCACCGGGACCTGTATCTGTGCCATATTTTCGCCGATCTTGATCCGGACGGCCGCCGGCCGCCGAGATTCACGCTCATCGACCTGGCCCGCACGCATCGACCGCGACTGCGCCGCTTGCGCTGGATTCTCAAGGACCTCTCACAATTGGATTGCTCGGCCCGGCTAATCGGCGCTACGCGGACCGATCGGCTGCGTTTTCTGGTCGCTTACCTCGGCTTGCAGCCGGACTCGCCGCGGGTGCGTTATTACGCCCGTCGCATCGTCCGCAAGAGCAGCCGCATCCTCCGCCGGATCGCGCGGAAGAGTCGCCGCACATGAAAGTCGCCATTGTCCAGGAACATGTCGACACGCGCCGTGGGGGGGCGGAGACCTCGACGGTGGAGATGGCGCGACACCTGGCCCTGCTCGGGCTGGACATATCAATCATCTGTCGCGGCGAGAAGCCCGCTCCGTTTGTCGATCAGAACGTCACGTTTCTGCCGGTGGTGGTGAAGGGGGTTTCACGGGCCGCGCGGACGTACCGTTTCGTGCAAGGCGTTCACCGACTCTGTCGCGACGAGCGTTTCGACATCGTCCACGCCGTCACGCCGTGCTTGTCGGCCAATGTGTACCAGCCGCGGGGCGGGACGTACGCCGAGACGATCCGGCGCAGCCTGGCATTGGCTCCGCCGCTGCTGCGGCCGCTAAAATGGCTCGGGCGGCGGTTCAACATCCGGCAACGCTTCCTCTTTCGCCTGGAGCAATTGCTGCTAGGCAAACACCAGGACCGTGTGTACGTGGCGGCCGTCTCAGACTACGTGCGCCGGCAGGTAGTGGCAATCCGGGGCTTTCCGCCCGAGCGCGTGCGAGTGGTCTTCAACGGCGTGGATATCGCCCCGCTGACGGCAGAGGAACGGTCACAACTCAGGACGGCGGTGCGAGCAGAACACGGGTTGGATGAGCAGAGCCCGCTGGTGCTGCTCGTTGCGCATAACTTCAAGCTGAAGGGGTTGGCGGAATTGCTCCGCGCCACGGCGTATTCTTCGTCAACAGGCGCGGGTCTAAGCTGGATCGTCATCGTGGCGGGGCGCGACAGCCCGCGTCCATATCAACGCCTCGCCCGGCGATTGGGAATCGAGTCAAGCGTACGATTCGTCGGGACGGAGACACCGGTGCGATCCTGGTACGCGGCGGCCGACGCATTGGCCCATCCGACCTGGTACGACCCTTGCAGCCGCGTCGTGCTCGAAGCCCTCTCCGTCGGGCTGCCGGTGGTCACGACGCGCTACAACGGGGCCGCCGAAGTGATCGAGCCGGGCCGGCATGGCGTCGTGTTGGCTGAGTTGGGCGATGTCGCGGGTTTGGCTGCCGGGATCGAAAACGCGCTGCAATCCACGTTGCGAGAGGCCTGCCAGGCAGACGCGCCTCGGCTGCATGAACAACTAGCGATGGCCCGGCACGCACGCGAATTAAAGTCGCTGTACGAAGACGTGCAAATGTAGCGCCCGGGCTCTGTCCCGGACGAAACGTAGCGGCCGGGCTCCGTGCCGGCCGTCCCACCGGCTGGAAGCCGGTGCCACACACCGGCAAGATGCCGGTGCCACACAATGTAGCGGCTTTTCACTTACATAGAACCCACTTCACCGCGTACCCTCTGTACCAACTCTTCAAGCGTCTCTCGCATGTGCAGGGCGTAGAAATACTCGCGGTCGAGCGCGATCCGGTCGTGCCGCCACTGCTGTTCCAGTGTCTGTATCCGTTGGTCGTACTTCGCCACCCGCCAGGGATCGGTCTCCAGCATCTGCTCATTGATGCGGCGAATCTCACGGAATACCAGGCGTCGGCGGCTGTAACTCATACGGGCACCGCGGGTCGCAGCCGGGGATCGCGACCTCAATCCGTCGCAGGCCGCAGGAAGTGGTCTGCGGCAAGATGAGTTGCGTGGCCTTGGGCAGGTCGCCGTCCACGGTCAAAAACGCGGCCTGACCGCCGAACCGACCGGCCAGCGTGTGAGCGGCGATCGTCTTGGCGAAAACGCCGGCGTGAATGAACTCGGCTTGATGACCGGTGAGGATAACGGGGCCGTTGAGGTCCAGCCGCCGACGTAATTCAGCCCGCAGGGCCGCCACCGAAGTATCCAGGATGGGAACGTTCTCGAATGATGTGTCCGACCGCCCCCGCAGCGTGGCGTGCAACCGCGGCGCGGGCGGCTCCACCAGAACGCCGAGGTGTTCGGGCGGCGTCCGGAGCCGGTCGTAGCGCATCATTCGGGCTGTTGACAACGACATGCGGCCCACGGCTGCTCTTTCGTCGCCGCCGGCGGGTCGCGCTGGAGTTCACGGAGGAAGACCGCCAGGTAGTGCTGCATCCGGGCGGCCGGGTCGTCCAGGGTCCCGCCGAACTCGCGGCTCTGGTCACGATAGATCCGCCGGACGGGGAACTCGCATATCCGCAGCCCGGCGCGGACACACTGTACCCAAAACTGGAGCGGAAAGGCATAGCCCGGCTCGTCCAGCGGCAGGCGGCGGACGGCGGCGACCCGGAGAGCCTTGAACCCGCGGAACGAGTCGGTCAGCCGCAGCCCGAGAACCTGCTCCAACAGGCTGTTGATAGTCTGATTGATCCGTCGGCGGTCGGGGGGAGCTTCGTCATCGTCGGGATGGGGTCGCAGGTAACGTGAGCCGCTGATCACGTCGACCGCGCCGCGGGCCGCCTCTGCCATGAAGGCTGGAATCTGGGCCGGCTCGTGCTGCTCGTCGCAATCGAGCGTGATGATCCAGTCGTAGCCATGGATCTCGGCCAGCGCGAAGGCGTCGATCAGGCTCTGGCCATAGCCGCGGTTTTCCCGGTGGGTGATTGTGCGTACCCCCAATTGGCGTTGCAGCAGCGTCGGCGTCGCGTCGGTCGAGCCGTCATCCACGACGAGAATGTCCGTCGCGTGTCGCCGAACCGCGTCGAGGACGCCCGGTAGATAGCGCTCTTCGTTGTAGACCGGGATCGTGACCAGGAATCTCATCGCGCGTACTCCTCGCAGCGGCTCGCCTCTGATGACCCACGTTCGCGACCTATTTCGACCTTATCACCTTGTCACCTTATCACCTTGTCACGTTCCCACGTTCCCACGTTCCCACGTTCCCACGGCCGGTACGGGGCCCGGCCGCTACGTTCGCGCAGGAACAAGCTTCTCGGCGAGCAGGCGTAGCGCGTCGGCGGCGATGTCGTGGGCCGCGTGGGGGCGGGCAATTGCACGGGCGGCGGCGCGCAGGGCCTCCAGACGGGCGCGGTCCGTGAGCAGCCCGCCGACGCGGTGTCCGAGCAGACGCGGGTTGTTGACTTTGATCGCCGCCCCGTGTTCCAGCAGGTAATCGCTGTTACGGGTCTCCTGTCCGGGAATGGGGTTAACGATGACCAGCGGCAGCCCACATGCTAAGGATTCGGCCACGGTCAGTCCGCCGGGTTTGGTCACCACGACGTCCGCCGCCCGCATCCATTCGTGCATCTGCTCGGTGAACCCCACGACGCGGACCGGGCGGGTCGTGCGCTCGGACTGCAATTCGAGTCGCCGCCGCAGTTTCTCGTTTCGGCCGGCGATTACTACCACCTGGGCTTCGGCCGGCATCGAGCTGAGCTCGCGCAGCAACTCCCCGGTCGGTCCCACGCCGAAGCCGCCGCACAATAGCAGTACGATCGGCTTGGCAGGATCCAACGCACAGCGTCGACACGCTTCGTGCCGTTCCAGCTCCGCTTCAAATCCGGGCCGGACGGGAAGGCCGGTGACAACGATCCGCTCGGGCGCCACGCCCAAGGTGGTCAGGTAGGCTTTGCCGTCGGGCGTCGCGGTGTAATAGCGCTCAGTCGGCTCGTGGGCCCACAAGCGGTGTGTTTCGTAGTCGGTGGTGATGGTGACCTGAGGGCAATCGAGCTCGTCGGCGTTGCGCATCTGGGCCACGATCTCCGCCGGCAGGTAGTGTGTGTTGACGATCAACCGCGGCCGGCGTTGCCGCACGTAGCGCGTGGTGGGGAGCTTGTTGAAGTTTTGAATCCAGATCCGAATGGTGTTGTAGAGCCGCCGGCCGGGGCGGTCCATCGTGTCGTACAGCCAGCCCATCGCGGCGGGAGCGTAGCGCACCAAGCCGAGATAGCCGCCGGCGTAGGCCTGCCGGAACATCCCGTTGGAGATCGCCAGCACGTCGAGCACTTCGAGTTCCGAGTCGGGGGCCTGTTTGCGAAAGGCCTGCTCCAGGGCGCGGGCGGCGGTCAGATGACCGGCTCCGGCCGAAGCCGTGAGAATCAGAATGACCGGTTGGGTCGCCATGCCCCTATTTCAACGCCGCGCGAGTCGGCGTGCCAGCCGAGCGGTGAGCGTTATGAATGATTCCCGGCAGCCTTCGAGTTGGAAATCACCGCCGGCGCGCGGGACGCAGACCAGGTCGAGCCCGGCCGGTAGTTCGTGCTGGGTGAGCCGAAAGGCCTCGCGCAACAGCCGCTTGATGCGATTCCGCCGCACGGCCGAGCCGTGTTTGCGCCCGACCGCGAGACCTAGCCGGGTGTAACCGAGCCGGTTCGGCAACGCCCACAGCGTCATGCGCGGGTCCCCCACCCGGATGCCCCGGTCCATTACTTGCTGGAATTCCGGCCGCCGCCGAATTCGCCGTCGGCGGGGGAAGCGGAAGTCGGGTGACGCGTCCGGCGACGGAGTGTGCCGGTCAGCCGGATTCGATGCTTGTGGGGCAACCATGCCGAAGATTTCCTTGCGCGACAAACGGCTTACTCGAGGATGCATTCTAGCTCCTGTTCCACGGTTGGCGCGCTGTCACGAGGCGAGAATCGTCGTTTTTGACGCCGACAGCAACCCAGGGCACTGACGGGTGTAAGTAATTTCGGGGGAGGGTACAATCCCGTTCCGAGTGCCTAACTGGAACTTGATTAACAAGTGTGGCACGCACAAACCGGAGGCGTCATGCACAAACCGGAGGCATCAGCCCCGCAGGGGCGAAAGTAGCTAGCCGGGGGCGCAAGCCCCCGGACCGCGAAGCGCATAAAAGAGTAAGCCCCGCAGGGGCGAAAGTAGTTAGCCGGGGGCGTGAGCCCCCGGACCGCGAAGCGCATAACAGAGTAAGCCCCGAAGGGGCGAAAGTCGTTA
>JAGMDK010000156.1 GCA_023128695.1 Phycisphaerae bacterium | reverse complement strand
GGGCGGAAGTTGTTAGCCGGGGGCGTCAGCCCCCGGGAGTGTTGGTCCCGGAACGCGAGCCCCAGCGGGGCGAAAGATAACGCCGGTTGTCCGGACCGCTTCTGTCGCCCCGCTGGGGCTGGTGCTTCCGGACCGTCTGGTCCGGGGGCTGACGCCCCCGGCTAACGACTGTCGCCCCGTTGGGGCTGGTGCACCTCGCCCTTCTCGCTGGTGCGTGAATCCTTTCTCGCACCCCTCTCGTCATGACTCGTCGGTTCGGGCTTCTGTGGAATTGACGAGCGGCGCGCCGGAGATGTCATGCACCCGGTGTCGCCTGACGTATGATGAATTATGCCGTGTGCCAGACCCCCGGTGTTGAAAAACGCGGCCTCCTGTGCGAAACTATCGCAAGGATATGACGATGCGGGATGGAGCCTGCTTACGGATATGCATATCTTCAAGGGCCTGGGTGGGAACGTAGGCTGTGCTCCAAGCCGCGGGGTTCGCTGCGTAGAGCGCTGTTGTTCCCGTGCCTTCCTGCTGATTCGCAACTCGGAGAACGCGCATGAGCACGACGCCGATCTGGATTGGTAGTATGTTCGATCAGACTGACGATCCGCGCAAACCATTAAAGATCCGCCGCCTGGCCGTGATCGGAAACTATGTCCCCCGGCAATGCGGCATCGCCACCTTCACGACCGACCTGTGCGAGGCCCTGGTGGGCGAATATGAAGATCTGTCATGCCTGGCGTTGGCCGTCAACGACACCGACCGCGGGTATGCCTACCCCACCCGCGTGCGTTTTGAGCTGGCCGAGCAGGAGTTGGCGTCCTATCGCCGGGCCGCGGAGTTCCTCGACCTCAACAACGTCGACCTGGTCTGCGTGCAGCACGAGTTCGGCATCTTCGGCGGCCCGGCCGGCAGCCACATTCTGAAACTCCTGAAGCAGCTCCGCATGCCGGTCGTGACCACCTTACACACCGTCTTGAACGAGCCCGAGCCGGAATACCGCGCGGCCATGCTCGAACTGGCCCACCTCAGCGACCGCCTGGTGACCATGAGCCAGCGCGGGGTGGAGTTCCTCAAGGACATTTACGACATCCCGGCCGCCAAGATCGACTTCATCCCGCACGGCATCCCCGACGTGCCGTTCGTCGACCCCAGTTTCCACAAAGACCAGTTCGGCGTCGAGGGTAAATACGTGGTGCTCACCTTCGGGCTGCTGTCGCCCAACAAGGGCATCGAATTCGCCATCCAGGCCCTGCCGAAGGTCGTCAAGAAGTATCCGAACGTGGCGTATATCGTGTTGGGAGCCACGCATCCGCATCTAAAACGCATGGCGGGCGAGAAGTACCGCGAATCGCTCCAGCAAATGGCCGCGGACCTTGGCGTGGCGGACAACGTGATTTTCCACAACCGCTTCGTCGACCTGGATAAGCTGGTCGAGTACCTCGGCGCGGCCGACCTGTATGTCACGCCGTATCTCAACGAGGCCCAAATCACCTCGGGCACGCTGGCGTACGCCGTCGGGGCCGGCAAGGCCGTCGTCTCGACCCCCTATTGGCACGCCGAGGAATTGCTGGCCGACGGCCGGGGGCGGCTGGTCCCGTTCGGCGACGCGGACGCGATCGCCAATGAAATGCTGTCGTTGCTGGATGACGAGACCGAGCGGCACGCGCTCCGCAAGCGGGCCTATATGTACGGGCGTGAGATGGTGTGGTCGGCGGTCGCGCGCCGCTATATGCGGGCCTTCATCCGCGTCCGTGAGGAGCGCACGAAGCAGCCCCGCGGCACGCCCATCACGCGGCCCTCGGATCGGCGGCCCACGGAACTGCCGGCGATCAACATCGAGCACCTGCGGCGGATGACCGACGATACCGGGATGTACCAGCACGCGGTCGGCAAGCTGCCGAACTACGACCACGGCTACTGCACCGACGACAACGCCCGCGCCCTCATCTTGACCGTGTTGCTGGAGGACAGCGACGATGAGGAAGTCGTAGCGACCGCTCGCCGACTGTCGGAACGATATCTCGCGTTCCTCTGGCACTCGTTCAACAAGGACAGCGGGCGCTTTCGCAATTTCATGAGCTACGACCGTCACTGGCTGGATGAGGGCGGCTCGGAAGACAGCCATGGGCGGGCCTTGTGGGCGTTAGGCACGATGGCCGGTCGCTCCAGCGACTCGCGGGCCCGCGGCGTCGCCGGCCGGCTTTTCACGCTCGCCTTACCCGCCGCCCGGGAGGTCAGTGCCCCGCGCACCTGGGCTTACATCCTGATCGCGATCCACGAGTACATGCGGCGTTTCTACGGCGACAGCGTCGCCCAAAATGTGCGCGAGACCCTGGCCGAGCGCCTTTTCCAGGCCTATCAGCAGACCTGCTCATCCGACTGGAAGTGGTTCGAATATGAGCTGACGTACGCCAATGCCAAGCTGCCGCAGGCTCTGCTGCTGTGCGGGCGGTGGATGATGCGCGGTGAGATGAGCGAAGCCGCGCTCCAGGCCCTCGACTGGCTGGCCCACGTCCAGACCGCCGAGGAAGGGCATTTCGTCCCGATCGGGAACCAAGGCTTCTATCGGCGGGCGGGCGAGCGGGCTCGCTTTGACCAGCAGCCGATCGAGGCCCACGCGATGGTCTCGGCCTGCCTGGAAGCCCACCAGGTCACCGGCGACAAACGCTGGTGGAACGAGGCCCGGCGGGCGTTCGAGTGGTTCCTCGGCCGCAACGACGTCGGCCTGCCGCTCTACGACCAGACCACCGGCGGCTGTCACGACGGCCTGCACCCGCAACGCGTCAATCAGAACCAGGGGGCCGAATCCACGCTCGCATTCTTGCTGGCGCTGTCCGAGATGCGGAACGCCAACGCCGTTATGCGGCGGGCCGAGGAGTCAAAAGATGAGCGCTGATTCGATGCGGATCGGGATCGTGGGCTGCGGCGGGTTCGCCCGCTTCGCGGTGGGGCATTTTCTGAAACTGCCCGGCGTGTCCGTCACGGCCATGTGCGAGCCGGAGCCGAACGCCGCCAAGCTGGGCGCCGAGGCGTTCGGCATTCCGAACGTCGCCGACGTGGAGACACTGGTGCGGCGGGACGACGTGGACCTGGTGTACATCGCCACGCCGCCGGCTTTGCACCATCCGCAGGGCCTCGCGGCTCTGAAAGCGGGCAAGCACGTGATCTGCGAGAAGCCGCTGGCGGTCAGCAACGAGCAGGCCGACGAGCTCATAACGACGGCCCATGAGCGCGACCGGCTGCTCGTGGCGAACCTGATGCAGCGTTACAACCCGATCTATGACGCCGTCAAATCGGTTCTCGACTCCGGGCTGCTGGGCGACGTGCTGCACGGCTTTTTGGAGAACTATGCCTGCGACGAGCAACTGAGCCCCCAGCACTGGTTCTGGGACCCAAAGCTCAGCGGCCGCATCTTCATCGAGCACGGCGTACACTTCTTCGACATGTTCGAGGGCTGGCTGGGGCCGGGGAAGGTCGTCGCGGCCCAGACCAGTCGCCGAGCCGGCGGCCAGGAAGACCAGGTGCAGTGTACGATCGAGTACCCCGGCGGCGTGTACGTGAACCACTACCACGGCTTCACCCAACCGGGCCCGTTCGACCGGCAAATGTTCCGGCTGCTATGCGAGCGTGGCGACATCACGCTGCACGAGTGGGTGCCGACCAAGATGGTAATACACGCCCTGGTCGATGACGCCGCGCTCCGGCAACTGACGGAGCTGCTGCCGGGCGTGAAAGTCGACACACTGGCGACCTACACCGGCGAGGCCCGCAAGTTCGCCGGTCGCCACAAGACCTTCGCCGCCGACCGCCTAGTGGACCTGACGCTCGGCGAAGACGCCGACAAGATGGTCCGCTACGGCGAAATCCTGCAAGGCATGTTCACCGACCTGCGGGCCTGGATCCTCGATCACAGCCACCAGCGCAAGATCACCGAGGATAATGGCCGCAACTCGGTCCGCATGGCCGTCGCGGCAACCCGGCTGACCGATGAAATGTAGCGTCCGGCCCCCGTGCCGAACGTATGTGGCACCGGCATCTTGCCGGTGGAACCATCACCGGCTGGAAGCCGGTGCCACACACAATGAATGGTGCCACATACAACTGTAGCGTCCGGGCTCCGTACCGGACGTGCCACTGGATGTGTGCCACTGCTCTTGAGCAGTGTCTTCTCTAACCGATGGTTGCTCGAACACTGCTCACAGAGCAGTGGCGATCGGGGTACAGGGAGTGCGTAATGGAAAAACGCTATACCGTTTTCGTTAGCTCAACATACAGCGATCTGAAAAACGAGCGACGAGAAGTAATGCAGGCGCTACTGGAACTCGACTGCATCCCCGTTGGTATGGAGCTGTTTCCGGCGTCCGATGAATCCGCGTGGAGTTATATTAAACAGGCGGTCGACGATTGTGACTACTACGTGGTCATTATCGGCGGTCGGTATGGCACTGTCGGTGATGACGATGACATAAGCTACACAGAAAAGGAATATGATTACGCGGTTTCGCGCGGGATTCCAATTATCGCGTTTCTCCATAAGGATCCCGGTAAGATCCCGAGTGAGAAATCAGAGGCGGCCGAGAGCGCGCGGGCGAAGCTAACGTTGTTTCGAGAGAGGGCGGAAAAGAAGCTGTGCAAATACTGGACGTCCGCGCAAGACCTTGGGGGGGGCGTGTCTCGCAGTCTGATTCAGCTAATCAAACAGAAACCAGCTACTGGGTGGATAAGGGGCGACGAAGCAGCGAGCCCGGAAATGCTCGCTGAGACAACACGCCTCCGAAGAGAGGCCGACGTTCTGAAAGAAGAGCTCAACCGAGCGAAGACCGAACCGCCACCTGGAGTGGAACGTCTCTCGCGAGAAGATGATCTGATCCCGCTTCGCTTTGCATTCGCCGCGTACTCTGACGAGGGTCTGAAGTCCCTGGAGGCCGGTACGAAGTCGTACCTCGTCGAAAGACGTGCGTACACATTGCCATTGCCGTTTACATGGGATGACGCATTTAGCATAGTTGGTCCATTGCTTCTTAACGAAGCAGACGAAGGAACGATGCTACGTGTGCTTCAAAATTCAATACCGGACACGCTCGAGGACGATTGGTACTCGCGACATGGTGGTGATCGAGTCACGTTGCGCGACGCTGATTTTCAGACGATAAAGGTCCAACTGATCGCGATCGGACTCATTGTAAAAGGAGACAAGAAGCGCGCGGTTAACGACACGAACGCGTACTGGCGCCTTACGCCGTTCGGAGAAAGTCATCTAATGCGTCTGAAGGCGATTCCGCGAGATGAGGGCGAGGAATCATCGTCCGCAGCGGATGACGTTGAAGAGGATGACGAAGCGGATATGTAGCTCCTATCGCAAGATGCGTGGTCATGGTTGTTCGATAACACGGCTAGGTGGCCCATCGCTTTAGGGGCTGTCGATTTAATGGAAAATGCTCCTGAAAAAGTGCTTTTACGGCTATGTTGCCCCATCAATACCCCAGGTACGGATGGTGCAAGACACCCTTTCGTGAGGTTTTGTCATATTAAATCGACAAATCCTTTAGCGTTGGGGGACGCGAATAATCAGCCCATTCGTGTCCCCCAACGCTAAAGCGATGGGCCACCCAGACGTACCAAAGGATGTGTGCCACTGCTCTTGAGCAGTGTCTTCTCTGATCGGCTGTTGCTGGTGCGAGATTCCCATCATGCCTGTGCCACAAAATAATGTAATCGCTGGTGCGAGATTCCCATCTCGCACCCACCCGGACAGGATTCCTATCCTGCACGACTCAAAAGCGGGAAGGGATTCCCGATAAAATGGGTGCGAGAAAGGATTCTCGCACCAGCGAATACCCCTTCGTGTCCTTCGTGCTCTTCGTGGTTGGAAATTGAACCACGAAGAGCACGAAGGACACGAAGAGTAAGTAATTGTGTGGGCTAGCAGTCTGTCGGACTTTGCCGTTTTGGGGTCTTCGATGCCCCTCTTTGGTGTCTGGGCCCTGGGGTATCGACACATATGGGCGCGCTCCCATGGTGTTTTCGAACCCAAAGTCCGACAGACTGCTAGACCGTGTGTGCCACTGCTCTTGAGCAGTGTCTTCTCTGGCTGGCGGTCGCTTGGGCACTGCTCAAGAGCAGTGGCACTCGTATAGGCTCGGCGCGGAGGTCATGACCGATGCTCAAACGTCAGTTCGATGCCTGTTTGATTCGTCCAGGTGATATACCGGCCTCGCGGGATGATCTCGAAGTCGTCGGAGCGTTCAATCCTGGCGCCGTTGCGACCGGCAATGGGAACGAGGTCGCTTTGCTCGTGCGGGTGGCAGAGCGACCCAGGGAACAGCGGGCAGGATATACGCCATTGCCGCGGTGGAACGTGGACGCCGGCGAGGTGGTCGTGGATTGGGTTGCCGACGACGAGTTGGAGGTCGTCGATCCCCGCATCATGCAACAGAAACGCGACGGCCTTTGGCGGCTGACGTTCACCTCGCACATCCGGGTCGTCCGCAGCCCGGACGGCCGCTCGATCGGCGCGATCGATGACACGCTGTTTGTGCCGCAGGAGATGTACGAAGAGTTCGGCGTCGAGGACCCGCGCATCACGCGTATCGGCGGCACCTTCTACTTCACCTACGTGGCGGTCTCTCGCCACGGGGCGGCCACGGCCCTGGCGTCCACGACGGATTTCCGGACCTTCCAGCGACACGGCCTCATCTTCTGCCCGGAAAATAAGGACGTGGTGCTCTTCCCGGAGCAGATCAACGGCGAATATGTGGCGATTCACCGCCCGAATCCGTCCTCGCCGTTCAACATGCCGGAAATGTGGCTGGCACGGTCGCCGGATTTGGTGAACTGGGGCCGGCACGAGCATTTTCTGGGCGGAGCCGGTTCGTGGGACACGGGTCGGATCGGGGCCGGGACGCCGCCGATTCGGACCCCGGCCGGCTGGCTCGCAATCTACCACGGGAACCAGAAGGAGACGGACCCCGGCGTGGTGGGGGCGTACGCCGCGGGGGCCTTGCTGATGGACCTGGAGAACCCGGCGAAGATCATCCGGCGGTCGCCGGAGCCGGTGCTGACGGTCACGGCGGAGCACGAGCGGGTGGGATTTGTGCCGAACGTAGTTTTTCCAACGGGGATCGTCGAACGCGGCGATTCGCTATTAGTGTACTGTGGAGCAGCCGATTCGGCGACCGGCGTGGTCGAATTGTCGTGTCAGGAGCTACTAGTGACAACGTCCGGGACGGAGCCCGGACGCTACATTTGAGACAGAGCCTAGTGCTCTGTCACACGTTAATTTACGGGTAGGGTGGGCGTCTCGCCCGCCACCATGCGGGCAAGATGCCTGCGCTACCCGAATATGTAGGTGTGACAGTCCACTAGCCAAAGCTACCATTCAGTCACGCCGAGAATAAGAGCGGGAGACCCGCGCTTCGAAGCCGTGGGCTATTGGGAGTTGTTTGAATGCGACGGGAGTTGAAGCCAGGTATGACTGAGTATCAGAAGCATGAGCAGGGGCGCCGATTTGCCGACATGAAAAATCCGCATCACGTGGATTTGATTCGCCGTTTCCCGGGCAATCCGGTCCTGACCGCGGCCGATTGGCCCTATCCCGTTAATTCGGTGTTCAATTGCGGCGCCACGCGGTTACTTGACGGCTCCACGCTCTTGTTGTGCCGGGTCGAGGACCGCCGCGGGCATTCGCACCTGACCGCGGCTCGTTCTCAGAATGGGATCGATGGCTGGAAGGTCGATCCCGAACCTACGCTCACGCCCGATCCGGAGAATTACCCCGAGGAACTCTGGGGCGTCGAGGACCCACGTATCACTTACGTCCCCGAACTCGAGAAATACGCCGTCGTCTACACCGCTTATTCCCGCGGCGGCCCGGGGGTCTCGTTGGCGTTGACCGAGGATTTCAAGGACTTCGAGCGCTACGGCGACATCATGACGCCGGAGGACAAGGACGCTGCGTTGTTCCCGCACCGGATCGGCGACAACTGGGCGATCGTTCATCGGCCGGTGGGGCCGATCGGGGCGCACATGTGGGTCTCGTATTCGCCGGACCTGCGGCACTGGGGCAGCCACAGGATGATTCTGGAGGCTCGGCGGGGGGCGTGGTGGGACGCGAACCGGATCGGGCTCTCGCCGCCGCCGATCGAGACCGAGCGCGGCTGGCTCATGCTCTACCACGGCGTGCGGATGTCGCCGGCGGGCTGCATCTATCGGCTGGGGCTGGCGCTGTTTGACCTGAAAACGCCGGAGCGGTGCTTGCAGCGCAGCCAGACGTGGATTTTCGGGCCGGAGGAGTATTACGAGCGTTTCGGCGACGTGGGGAACGTCGTGTTCCCGTGTGGGTACACGCTCGCGGACGACGGCGACACGCTCAATCTCTATTACGGCGGGGCGGACAGTTGCATCGCGTTGGCGACCGCGAGCATCAAGGAGCTGCTCGCCTGGCTCGAGGAGAACACGTCGGATCCGTACGTGGTCGAGTAAGGGGCACTGGGAGGGCGAGGCTCCTGCCGAGCCGTAGAAGGGAGGGCGAAGCTCCCGCTGAGCCGCGGCTCGGCAGGAGCCTCGCCCTCCCAGCCGCGGCTCGGCAGGAGCCTCGCCCTCCCGTTGAGCCGTGGCGCCCCTGGCTCGGCAGGAGCCTCGCCCTCCCATCCGCGGCTCAGCGGGAGCTTCGCCCTCCCATTAAAGTATGCGGAATGAAGCACTTGCATGTGTTCCTCCACGAATGAAACCGCCGGTAAAGCGAATTCCCCATAGCAGTCCGTTGAAAAAGTAGCGTCGGCCCCCCGTGGCCGACGTAGAACGCCGATAGCGGCTTGAAAAACCACGTCCGCCACGGGGGGCAGACGCTACATTGAATTTTTCAACGGACTAATAGACGCACTTGCGGCGCATCAGAACACGCCGCGGGCGGCGTTCCGGAAAACGTGCGTTATTGTAATTCCACTAATTGTTGTATGGATTACACTTACAAGTGATGGAAACGACCGGCGACGGCATCCTGGGAAGACTCGGCGAAAAGATCCTCGGCTGGATCGCGCTCGGCGTGCTGATCCTGATCGGCGTCTGGATCTGGTATATCGGTCCCGAGGGCCGCGGCAACATCTGGAGTTGGGTCTGGCGCTGTAGCACTTGGCTCGTGATCGTCGCGGCTGTGCCGTGGATCACGCGGGTGTTTATCGCCCGGATCCTGGACGTGTCCTCGAACTGGGCCGGCCTGGTGCTGTTGGCGGCCCTGATCGCGGTGGACGCAATCGCCGGGGTCTGCCTGATGGAACGCTGGCCGACCGGCTGGTGGTGGCTGGCCGCCCTGGCAACGCTGGCGGTCGCGGGAACGTATAATTATTTGGTAGCGGAGTATTTGTCCGAGCAGTCCGGCGGATGACGAGCCTCGTATGCCGGCATAGGGTAAGCATTCAGCGATCAGCGATCAGCAATCAGAGCCGAAAACCGTGCGTTTAGTGACCGAATGTCATAAAAATGTTTTATTGAGAGCAGCGTGAGAACATGACAAAGGTTAGGCATCTGCTTACCGAACAGCGCCAATAGCTGACCGCTGAATGCTGAAAGCTGATAGCTGAAAGCTTGTTGCAAGCGGCTGAACTTGTACGACATAGGTAAAATCAGGCGAGCAAGACGATGACCACGAAGTATCAACCCGGCGTGAGAGTCAGTGAATACGTGCTCGAGGAGTGCGTCGGCGCTGGTACGTTCGGCGAGGTGTGGCGGGCACGACACCACGTGTGGGACAACGAGCGCGTCGCCGTCAAGCTGCCCACCGAGCCGGAATACATGCGCTACTTGCAGCGCGAAGGCGTCGTCGTGCACGGCCTGCGGCACCCCAATATCATCCGCATGTTGGGGATGGATCCCTATGCCGATACGCCCTACCTGGTCATGGAGCTCGTCAACGGGCCGTCGCTACGGGACATGCTCAAAGAGCATCCCAAAGGCATCGACGTCAAAGTAGCGGTCGTGATTCTCCGCGGGATTCTCAGCGGTGTCGCCGCCGCGCACGCCGGCAGCGTGATCCACCGCGATCTCAAACCCGGTAACGTTATGCTGAACCTGGACGACCGGCCGCTGGCGGAAGTCGCCGCGGAGGACGTCAAGATCGGGGACTTCGGGCTCGGGATTGGCAACGCGGACACACTGCGCTCGATGATCATGCAGTCGGCCTCAATCGAACGGGATCAAGAAAGCACGGCCATCGCCGGCACGCTGGCCTACATGGCCCCCGAATTGCGCGACGGCATCCAGGAACCCAGCCCGCGCGCCGACCTGTATTCAATCGGCGTGGTTCTCTACGAAATGCTCACCGGCGAGCGGCCGGCCGGGGCCGAGTTGCCGAGCACGCTCCGAGCCGACGTCCCCACCGCTCTCGACGAAGTCTTTCGGCGGATGTACGCCCATTACGATCATCGCTATGAAAGTGCCGAGGCGGTGCTGGCGGACTTGGACGCGCGTTTGGCACCCCCGCGACCTCCCCAGCCGGTTACAACGTCGGCCGGGGAAGCATCACACCCGGCTCATCAGTACACCCGCTGTCCCTCGTGCCGGCACGAGGTCGAGTCGGACGATCAGTATTGCACGCAGTGCGGCCGCCAGATGGTCGACCGGATTCCGCGCTGCCCGTCCTGCGGGGGCTACCCGGGGCCGCACGATCGATTTTGTATTTTCTGCGGGGCGGCGGTGCCGTCGCCCGAGGAGTAAGCCGTCATGCTGCTGGCCGACTTGGTGATTGTGTGGGTCGGCGTGGTGCTGCTGGTCGGGTTCGTCGGCTTCTTCGTGATCGTGATCGGAGCGGTGCTGCGCTTCTTCGCGTTCCTTTTCCGCCCGCTCTTCCGCAATGAGCGGCGGTTACGTCGCCACGCCGAGGCGCCGCCGATGCCGGCCGCGCGCTTCTGCGAGAATCCGCGGTGCGGATGCTTGAATCCGGGCGGCGCGCGGTACTGTGCCCGCTGCGGACATGTGCTGGGGCCGGTTACTAACGTAGACAGCTATGGGTGATAGTTCAGGTGTGGCACCGGCATCTTGCCGCATGTGTGGCACCGGCATCTTGCCGGTGAGTCGTCCGGGGCTGTGTGTGCCACTGCTCTTGAGCAGTGTCTTCTCTGGCCGCCGCTCGCTTGGGCACTGCTCAAGAGCAGTGGCACACAACCGGGTTGCGGTCATTGGAATCGAGCCGAGGCGCGCTTTTGCGCACGGTGTGGTTGTTCATTGAGCGTTACGAGGTAAGGTTGTTTACGATGGATGAGCGCAGCCGCCAGCGACAGTTTGAAGATCAGTTTTTGCGGCAGCTCCGCACGCGAGCGCAGGCTCTCTTGCGGCGTGCCATCCCAGCGGACCAATTCACCCTGGAAACGCTCCCGGACGGGGTTGACTCGGTGCGGGCCACGCTAACGCGGCTGGAGCGCTTCGACCGCGGCCTGCTGGAGAAATTGCCGGGGACACAGGCCATTCAGTTGCGTTTCAAACGCCGCGTGTTTGGGCCGCTGCGCAAGACGGTGGTGCGGCTGCGAGCACAGGTGCTGGCGCCGATCGAGGAGTTGGTCGCAGAGGAGGCGCCGGGACCGATCGGCCGCGAGCAGGTGCAACTCGCGCTGGATCGCTACACGTTGCTGCCGGAAGGGAAGCGTCCGACGGCGGCGGTGTTCGCCAGTGCGACTGGGTTCACGCCCGAGGCGCGGGCCCTGGTTCACGCCGGCGGACAGCCGACCGTGATCCTGATGGGCGGGCGGGAAGACGGCGGGTGGGACGTCGAGATGCCCCAGGCGCTGCGCCGCACCCCCTGGGCACAGCTTTTCGACCTGGAATCGCAGGACGAACGGCTCAAGCGTTTGCTGTATCATTTGGACAAGAACGCCGGCCAGCTCGAAGCCCGCGGCGTGTCGGTGGCGGAGCTGGCCGAGCAACTAGGGCTGCCGCGTGAGCAGGTCGAGGGCTTGGTCCGCCAGGCCTGCCGCAATGATTCGCAGTTGATGACGGTCGTGCACGAGGGCACGGTTCACGTCTGTCGCAGTCCCCTGGCGGAAGAGGGCCACACGATGAGTCTTTGGAGCCGAATCCGGAAGTTATTGCGGCTGAAGCCCACGCCGGCCGAGCGCGTGCGGATTCTGACCGCCCAACGCGTACGGCTGGAGCAGCAGCGGCACGAACTGGACGGGCGGGTCAACGCCCTGGAAACGGAAGAGCGCGAGGCCGTCGAACGGGGCGCCGCCGCCAAGACCGACGTCGAGCGCAAGCAGCTCGCGGGCAAACTGGTGCGTGCGCGGCGGGAACTGCGGCGAGTGCGGGCTCAAGCCAACGTATTCACCCAGCAGATCGACATCATCGGCACCCATATACACCATCAAACGCTGGCCGAGCAGGGTAAGCGCGTTGAGCTGCCGAAGGCGGAGGACCTGACCCGCGAGGCGGCCGAGGCCGAGCAGATCATGGCCGAGTTGTCCGCCAACGCCGACTTAGCGGCCAACATCGAGGTCGGAGCCGAGTCGCCGCTGATGGCTGAAGAAGAAGCCGCGATTTTCGCTGAATTCAAAGAGGCCGCCGGGCAACAGGCTCCCGAACAAGCGTCGACTGCACCTGAGGCTGAGAAGACTGAACCGGCGTCGGCCGCCCCTGACGAAACGCCCGTGCCGCCGGAAGCGGAGAAAGACAAGACGGCCCGGCCCGAATTGGGCTAGTAATTGGTGTCGAGAGAGTGTAGGGAAAATGTAGCGGCCGGCACGGGGGCCGGCCGCTCTAAGAACATGTGGCACCGGCTTCCAGCCGGTGGTTCGGCCGGCACGGGGGCCGGCCGCTACAGCATGCAAAGCAACGCTCTGCAAAGCGAAAGACAGGCAAAACGATGAACTTCTTCGAGTGGTTGACCAAAAAACGCAAAACGCTGGCGACGATGAACGTCGCGGAGCTGCGCGCCCAGGAGATGATGCTGGAGAACGAGCGCAACCGCATGCAGGCCAAGGTTCGCAAGCTGGCCGTCGGAAAGCAGAAGATCGTCGAGCAGGGCGCCAAGGAAAAGACCCCCGAAATGCGGCGGACATTCGCCCAGCAGTACGACCTGCTGCACACCGAGCAGATGATGGTCTCCCGCCAGTTGAACATCCGCGGCAAGGAAATGCTGACGGTCTCGCGCCTGCGAATGCTCCGTGAAAACGCCCCCACGGCCGCGCTCGGCACCACCGGCCGCGTCACAATTCGCCAAGCCGATCTGGCGACCATCGCCCGGCTGATCGAGAACGACCAGATCACGACCGAGATGTATCAGGAACGCCTGAACGAAATCCTCGAGTTCGGCCACGAAGCCGACGAAGCCACGGCGGCTCTCTCCCCGGCCGGCGAGGAACTAATGAAGGTTTGGAACGACATGGACGCCGGCCTGATCAAGGACACCGGCGCGGCCTTCGACGAGGCCGAAAAACGCATGCGCGAACGGCAAGCAGCGGAAGGGTAAACGTGGGAACGTGAGAACGTGGGAACGTGACACGTGGGAACGTGAGAACGTGGGAAAGTTACATGACCGGCCGGTGAATGATCCCCTCATTCTAGTTTCTAGTTTCTTGTTTCTAGTATCTAGATCGTGGGAACGTGTTAATGTGTGAACGTGGGCTTGGACAGTCGCGCGAGGGGGGCGGGGTTGTGGCGCGCTTTGAGGAACTGCACGTCTGGCAGACGGCCCGCGAACTTGCGCAGGGGGTGTATCGTGCAGCCGCCTCACAGGGGATTCGGAACGACTATGCGCTGCTGAACCAACTGAAACGGGCTGTGATCAGTATTTCCAGCAATATCGCCGAGGGCTATGAGCGGGGCACTCGCAAGCAACAGATCGAGTTCTGCTACATCGCCAAGGGATCAGCGGGGGAAGTTCGCAGCCAGCTCATCGTGGCGCACGATGTTGGTCTACTCGATGACACAGCCTATGATTGGCTCTCGGAGCGCTGTGACAAGTGCTCGCGTCAATTGGCGGCGTACATTCGCCACTTAAAGAACACAAAACACTCGATACCGGGCGACAAGTTCACCGGCTCAGAGCCCTAGAAGAGCGTGTGATCATGCAACGACTCACAATCGCAACGTCATTGCCAACAGCAATGTCCACCGCACAGGACGCCGCGTGCAACACCGTTCCCACGTTCCCACGTGCTCACGTTCCCACGTTCCCACGTTCCCACGTGTTCACGTTCCCACGTTCCCACATTCCCACGAGGTAGCCATGGGTTTGTTTAAGTCGAAGGAAGAACGCCGCATTGAGCGCGACATGAAGGTTCGCCAGGGGATTCGGCGGATTGAGAAGTCGATCGCCGAGCAGAACAAATTTAGCGACGAGTTCGTCAAGAATGCCCGGCACGCCAAGCAGATTGGCGACATGTCGTCGTATCAATTCATCCGCAACTCGCTCAAGAAGACCGCCACGATCAAGAAGCTGCTCGAACGGCAACTGCTGGCGGTCAAAAACGCCCTGCTGATCAAGCGCCAGGCCGAGGCCTCCGCCGACTTCGCCATCGCCATGAAGACCATGGCGGGCGAGGTCAGCCGCATGTACGGCGAGACCGACCTGGTCAAGACGCAGATGGAGTGGGAAAAGGCGATGATGCAATCGCAGAGCATGGAGGAACGGATGACGATGTTCCTGGACGGCATGGAGGACAGCGCCGCCGCCGACGTGGCCCAGGCCGCCAGCGAGGCGATCACGGATGAAGAGATCGACCGCATGATCGAGGCGGAAGAGCAAGTCGAAGACGCCCGCGAAGCTCAGCAAATGAGCGCCCTGCGGGCGGAGCTGAATGAGCTGAAGGGGGAGGGGCAGAAGGAGTCGAAGTAATGTGCTCTCGATCAGAATGTAGTGTTTCAGGCCAAGTGAGACGGTCAAAAGAAACGTCGCCGGAAATGGACGCCGACCCAAAAACTCCAGATCGTGCTGGAGACGCTGCAATCCGAGCGCAAGCTGGCCCAGATCTGCCGCCGCGAAGGCGTCAAAGGAGAAGACGCTCTACACCCATAGGAAGCATTGTCCCAGTTGCGGCTAGACCATGTGGTCGGCCTACGTGAGCCGCCGAACGGTCAGCACGCTGGAGGGCGTGTACCGAATCCATCTGTACGTCCGTCGCTGCCCAAACCGCCGGTGCTGCTCGTGCGGCCCCCTCTTTGATTATTTTGTCCAACGTCCTCAGCGATCGCGGCCAACGAAGATGACAACGTTCGGCCCACCTCAGGGTGCGCTCGTGTGCTTTTTGTAGGATTTCCACGCACGGCAAATTTGAACCTTCGTCGCGAGGTTGGTACGCTGCCGTTCGGATAGTGTGTCGTAATCGGCCCCCAGCGTGGCGCGTAGTTCGCGAGTTCCGGGTCGCCTAGCTGCAGCTATCAGCTCATCGTGGATGCTAGCTGTTCCGGATTGCAAGGGGGTTGCGGTGTTCATTTATCCGCCCTACTGCTTTTCTTTCTCGTTGACTTGAGGCGCGGGATAGTGATGGGCGGTTGAGCCATAAGGGATACAGAGTCAACCCGCCGCAATGGTCCCGGTGGGTCGGCTGGCTGGAAGAGGACCAGCAGAACCCGGCGCAACCCCCCAACACAACCGCTCCCAAAATGCCCCGGGACACATCGGGACAAAAACGCCCCTCACAGCCCAGAAACGCGGTTTTTAGTCCGGACTTCTTTGCAAAACAGCCTACGCCGGAGGTAGCGTTGTAGCAACGGGTTACGGCTAATCGCCAGCGGACTGTGCTCGATGGGGTGCAGAAGGTCGCAGGTTCGAATCCTGTCGTCCCGATTGTGAGAACGATGTCATTTCCTGGGGACCCAGCATCTCATTGTGAGCGCAGAGCTTACGCTGTCCCGCTCGGAACGGCCTTGACGCGAGGCTGCGGCTTGGTACATTGCCCGTGAAGTCCAACAGAGGGAGAATCGGCCCTGCCCATCAAGTACGCTCTTTTTGAGAACAACATCACCGCCGACCCGGACGACTACGCGGCGATGGTGCGGGTAGGGTGGGCGTCTCGCCAGCCAGCGCGTGCCGAAGGCGACGACCTGGTCCAGGACATCG
>JAGMDK010000155.1 GCA_023128695.1 Phycisphaerae bacterium | reverse complement strand
CGGACATCCTGGCGGTGACCGCCGCGCGGGCGACGAAATCAGAGCCGCGCACGTTAGTAAGCGATCAATCAGAGCCGCGCACGTCAGTAAGCGGTTGGATATGAGGACGACCTTGTACTGGGCTGTCCGCTCCCTCACGGTCGCGTCTCTGATCGGCGTGCGGTAAACTGGGCAATCTGGGCAAGTTATGTGGCGAAATGAGCCCCGGAAAAACCGTTTCCAAGCTGAGATCGATTCCCGCGCCTTACTTGGCGCAGGCGCCCGCACCCAAGCTGGGAGTCAGCGTCAACCTCAACAGGTATCGGGACCGCGTAGGCTGCCTACTCGGTCCCGATACCGTGCTTACTCGGTCCCGACCTCACCGAGGTAGGGGCTCGACTTCACTGAGGTGCGCGGCCGACTTCAAGCTGGTGGTCCGACGGCGAACCCTATCCGGCTGGGTCAGGGTAGGCACAGGGGGGGGGCGGTATAATGCAGGTCCAAGCGAACGTCGGCATAGGCGGGGCGGATTATCGGGGAAATCCCGGGCTATGCAAAGCCGTAGCTCGGCCCGTCGGTGTTGTTGTGCAAGGTCATATGGGAAGTGTCGTGTCAAAGAACACGAACTCAAGAGGAGAAGTACACAATGCGCCGTTTGAAATCCGCCGAGGCGTTTCTCATCCGTGCGATGCCCTTGGGGGTAATCGCCATCATGTTGCTGGTAGGTTGTTCGAGCGGACCTTCGCCCACAGACGTGGTAACTACCAGTGGGGGAACCTTTGAAGTAACGGATCCGAACAACCCCGCGCATGGTGCCTGCCTGTCGGTACCGGAAGGTGCCGTCATGGAGCTAACAACTATTACTATTATTCAAAGTACGAATTCGCCAGTTCTTCCCGATGGAATCAAGGGACTTGGGCCAGTCATTTTATTTCAGACGGAAGCTACCTGGTTCAAGAAACCTGTAATAGTGCAGGTGCCATATGATCCGAGTCTTGTGAGCGACCCGGAGAAAGTTATGGTTCTGCGGTATGATGAGAATCGTGGAGAGTGGGAAATACCTTCCACCTTATGTGAGGTTGACGCCGACAAGTGCGCGGTCGATGTTCCTGTGAGACGTTTGTCACTTTTCACTGCGGCAGAGATTGCGGAGGACTTTCTTCTGCCAAGTTTCGACACAGGTTTCCGTCCCGGCAAACACGGATTCCACATCGGAAATCGACCACCGGAAGGAGCGCGCTGCGGGGGGATGGTGGGTTTTGCTAAGTGGTATTTCCAGGAGAAGGGCTGTGCACTGTACCGGGTGGCCGACTGGATTCAAGAATCCATCGCCTACCAAGCCCAATGGGCCTACGCTTATGACTGCCTGTCTTGTTCTGACCACCGACGCTACCACACACCTGAAAAGGCTCTAAACAAAATCAAGGCAGCCATTTTCCTGTCTCGTCAACCCCAATATGTATCCGTCGTCTATCGCGATGCTTCTAACGAGACGCGTGCTCATGCCATGCTTGCCATTGGTTACGAAGGCGACTCTGTAGCGTTTTATAACCCAAACCATCCGGACCAGACCATCAACACCAATCTCATCGATTGGGAGTTTTGGGATAGGGAGATTCACTTGTTGTCAGAGCCCCGATGGGCCGTTGTTTCTTTGTCGCAGATATTTGAACCGGGCGAAGCTGAAGGCATATATGAAGACTTCAAAGAGGAATTGGATGAGACATGTGGCGGCAACTTGGATGTAGATGCCGGTCCGGACATCTTTGCCAAGGTCGGTGATCGCATAATGCTCAATGGTCATATTATGTTGGCAGAGGGGACCGAACAGCTTCTCCCCGGCAGTTGGCGGTGGGTAAACATATCCTGCCCGATTGATAGCCATGTACGAGATGTATTAGAGTATAAAGGTTTGTTCATCCCGCCTTATTTACCTCATGACAATTCCATGGATATCTTTAATTGGCCGCCACCTGAAGAACTAGGATCGCCGTTTTTACCACCTGCTGACGGACAGTGGTATGGGAAGGGTGGCTGGCTGTTCGTTCCCCCCGTTGCAGGGACATACGAGTTCGAGTTGAGGGCGTTGCTATATACTACCCAAGAAGAAGTCAGGGCATCGGATACGCTGAAAATCACGGTTACAGGTAGCCTGGCCCAAAAAATCCTTTTGTCTCCCGAATCACAAGCAGGAACATATAGTTATTCATTGGAGGCTGATGACCGGTTAGATAGCGACTCTTCCTCTTTAAGTTTCCAGAGTGGTGAATACCAGGACCTGTTCTATAGTTCGACGAGCGGTTCCTGCTTGCAATCGAAGTTTAATGAGTCGGTAACATCCGAAGGGTATGAGGACGGATGGGACTATTGGTATATATCGGCAAGCGTGAACGGTATTGTGCAGGTTGGGACGGAGACACTATGGCACGAAATGTACCACTACCACCACCCGTGGGATTCTATTGTCCCAGGTGGTTTTGGTTTCCGGAATCGGGCCAGGCTCGAAACAGGTTCTGGGTGGCTGTACGAAATGCAAGTGATTGCTGGAACGGGTGGTGAACCATTGCCGGACCAGAGTTTCTATGCGGAGGCATCTGTTTCCCTCGAGCCGGAGTTGATTTATCAAGTCGTGCCTGAGCCGATAGATGCAGACTGGATGCTGGCTGTGGTCTGTTTTGAAAGTAAGTCTGTCGGCGTATCGGAGGCCCAACTGTGGCCTCTGGATGCGAAAAAGGTTGATTTCCGTGGTTGGGTCCATGAAGAGTATGACCTGTTGGGTGGTATCGTCTCCGGTACAGGCAGTGACGTATTAGATGTAAATGTGAGGGCATACTCAAGAAGTTGGTCTTCCTACCAAGATGGTAAATTCAGCAGTCAAGGTCGAGAAGGGAATAACTCGGGATCTTGTTGGGCAACACCCCTGTGGGCGTGGAGTTCACTGCAAGCTTCCAATGAGAATGAATTCAGGATTATGGCTAGAACCCTGGATTCATTCGATGTTATACTGGAGCAGGTATCGGGTCCCGAGATTTCGATAGAATCTCCTCAAGTGGTAGATGCGGAATTAGGAGTGAAAACTGTCACATATTACGGTACTGCAAACGAGCAAGGGATACTGGTTTTCAATATCAAGTGGGTCTCTCCCGACGGAAATATCCTTTATCAGCGTTATGTTGTTATCGGTTCGTCTGAAACGATGCCTTTTGGGTGGGGTATGGCTTGATGAATTTACAAGAAAAAAGCAAGCTGGGCAGGTCCGCGCGGGGGACCATCCTCGGCCGACACGTTGAATCAGGCGGTTCACACAGCGGACCCTACGGAACTTCAGGCTGGTGTTGACGCGGGCGCCAGACTGATGTAGCATAGCGTATCAATGTTGGCGCGCCCCCTGTGCAAAAGGATTGTCGAGCGCGCGCAGAACGCTTGTCGGCAGCGTAGTGAGGAGGTTCAGTATGTCTGGCACAACACGTCTCTTGGGATCGCGTGGGCTCGCAGGATTACTCATTTTCATTCCTGGCCTGCTGGGAATGGCAGGGTGTCCGTGGATCAATCTCCCGCCAGTGGCCAACGCAGGGCCGGATCGGACCGTCGTCGCTGGCAGCGTCGTGCAGCTTGACGGAACCGGATCGCATGACCCGGAAGACCGACCGCTGACCTTTGCATGGACGCAGACGGAGGGCCCCGATGTCGTTCTGATTGGTGCCAACACTGCTCGCCCGGAATTCACGGCCCCGAACGATGAGGTGGTCTTGAGTTTCGAGCTGGTGGTAAGCGACGGAGAACTTGAGGACGCAGACGCGGTGCATGTCACCGTCACAGTATCACCCCCTCAAAATCAGCCGCCCATCGCCGATGATCAAAGCGTAACGACGACAAAGAATACGCCGGTGTTCATTGAGCTGGTGGCGTCGGACCCCGATGGCGATGCGCTCACGTACCGGATCGTGGATCCCCCCGTCCGCGGTAGCTTGGCCGGTACCGCACCCAACGTGACGTATACGCCGCAGGCCGATCACGTGGGGTCAGTTTCCTTCACCTTCGCCGCGAACGACGGTCAGGTGGACTCCAACGCGGCGACGGTAACGGTCACGATTACGGACGACGGCGACTGTGTGGGAGCTACGATCAATTCGGGCGAGACGGTGTCGGCCGCAATTGACCAGGCGTCTGACCAGGATTCATACAAGTTTTGTGCAAAGGCTGGCGACCGCGTTCGGATCGTCGCGGCGGTGACCTCGGGTGATTTCTGGCCCGGAGTGCTGCTGTTTCCGCCGGGCGGCGGGCCGGAGATCGCCTCGGACTACGATCCCAGTGCCGCCGCGATTGACTTTCAGCTTCACGCCGACGGACTGTATACGATCGTCGTCTTCGATGACTGGTCCGGCACAAGGACCGGCGCATACAATCTGACGTTTCTCAATCTTTCAGATTCCCTCACCAGTCCGGGCGACCCGGACGGAGGGCCTGTGGCATCAGGGGAGACCGTCAGTGGGCAGATCAACATGGCGTCTGACATGGATGCCTTTACGTTCCTTGGTGGTGTTAACCAGCGCGTCAGGATCGTCGCGGGGGCGACCTCGGGTGATTTCTGGCCCGGAGTGCTGCTGTTTCCGCCGGGCGGTGGGCCGGAGATCGCCTCGGACTACGATCCCAGCGCCGCCACGATTGACTTTCAGCTTCTCGCCGACGGACTGTATACGATCGTCGTCTTCGATGATTGGTCCGGCACGAGGACGGGAGCGTACGATCTGTCATTAGAGCAGTTCTGAACCGAGCCGTGTAATTCCATAGAAAGGCCGGGTGCCACTGCTCTTGAGCAGTGCGTTCGCGAGGCGTTGTTTCCGCGCAGAGCACTGCTGACCCTTCGGCTGTGCTCAGGGCAGGCGCCGCAGTGGCACACCGGCGGGCGAAACGCCCGCCCCACCCTGAACCCCGAACCCTCCGTCAATTACTGGCGGGCAGGATGCCCACCCTACCCATGCGGGCGAGACGCCCACGCTACCCTCGGCGTTCTGCGGCTTCCAACAACGGTGAGAAGCCGATCAACCTGTTCCAGTTCGGATGCCTGTTCGTCATCCGGTCCTCGCAGAAGGTCCTGCCGCATCGGCAACGAGTTGCAGGACTTCCACCTGTCGCCGCACGAGGTCGAGAGGCGGGCAAGAGACAGGCTGGCAGCCTATCCCACCCAGTTCGGCTCGAAGGAGCTGGTTGACCCCGAAAAGGGGCGCAAGGTCTTCCAGCAGATCGACCTGCCAGCCGGCCGGCAGGCAGGCAGGGAAGAAGGCCCGGCACCAGTTGGGCAGGTATTCCAAGCCCTTCCCGGCCGCCAACGCCCACTTCGTGCCGTGGGAGCACACGCCGGAGTTGATCGAGAAGGAGGCGGTTGCGTGATCCGCGAAATCTCTTTGCGTCCCATCGGCATCATCCACAGCCCACATGAAGCGGCCGAAAAGACACCGATCCAGCCGGCGCTGGCCACGGGTATTGGGGGCGCTAGCTTTATGGGATGTTTAAGCGAACGTCTGTTGCCTGTCGAGTTTGAATGAGCGCAGGTTCCCTCTGCATGTGATACAATGAAAATATGAGCCAGAAGTATACAGCTATCGTTCAACAGGACGGCCCGGTTTGGATCGGCTGGATCGTGGAAGTGCCAGGGGTGAACGGACAAGGCCAGACGCGCGATGAGTTGCTGGAGAGTCTCCGCTCGGCCCTTCGTGAGGCCTTGGAGATGAACCGCAGCGATGCTATCGCCGCTGCTCAACAGCCGTATGAACAAGAGGTTATCGAGGTTTGAAGCGAAATCAGCGACATCCTCGCTCGTAAGATCTGTCGCGACCTGGCCATTCCCGAGCCGTGCTGAACAGCGACGAGAGGGAACCACGTCATGCCTGCGTATCCTCCTTCCGACCCGGACCAGTGGCGGCGACAGTACTCCGACCTGCTGACGGCGCACAGCGAGCGGCCGTCCGACGAGTTGCTGCACCGCGCCGCCGACCTTGGCCATGGTCTTGGTCAAGCCCGCGTGCCGCTTGGCGACTTGGCCGCCGCCCACATGGCGGCGCTCGAGGAATTGACTCGGCAGCATTCAGCAACAGGGCCCGAACTGGTAGCCGCCGCAACCCCACTGTTCAGTCAGGTGATGGAGGCGTACGAGCAGGCCTTGCGGGCCGAGCGGGATTTCTCGGCCGGGATCATCGCCGGCACCTCGGCCATCGTCTGCGGCATCGCCCCAGACGGGGCCACGACCTTCCTCAACCCCGCGGGCCAGCGCGCCACCGGATACAGCAACCAGGAGCTGCTGGGCCGGAACTGGTGGCAGACCTTTTACCCCGGGGATGAGTACCGGCAAGTCGAAGAACTGTTTCGAGCCTTCGGGCAGGGGGACGTACGCGACTACGAAATGGTCCTGACAACCCGGGATGGGAAACGGCGCACGATCTCCTGGAACTCCATCAACCGCTTCGATCAGGATGGTAACCTCCTCGAAATCATCGGCGTTGGAAACGACATCACCGAACGCAAGCAGGCGGAAGAGGCGCTGCGGGAAAGTGAGGAGCGCTTCCGCACGGTCGTGGATGCCAGCAAGGATGCCATGATCGCGATCGATCCCAAGGGCTTGATCACCGTCTTCAACCCGGCGGCGGAGGAGATGTTTGGCCGCCGGAAAGGGAATATGCTCGGCCAACTGCTCAACGGCTTGATGCCCGCGGAGTACCGGGAGCGGCACCAGCAGTACGTCAGTGGCTTTTTCACCGTGGGTGAGCCCCGCGGCGTGATCGGCAAGACGGTCGAGCTGCCCGCCTTACGCAGCAACGGCGAGGTGTTCCCCGTCGAGTTGTCGCTTTCCTCGGGGCAGCGCTTTGGCGAGCAGTTTGTGCTGGCCGTCATCCGCGACATAACCGAGCGCAAGCGGGCCGAGGAAGACCTGCGAAAGTTCAAAACGATTTCCGACCAGGCAGCTTACGGCGCCGCAATAAGCGATCTCGACGGGAAAATGATATATTTGAACAACGCCTTTGCCAAGATGCACGGGTATCAGCCTGAGGAACTGCTTGGCCGACATCTGTCGATATTTCACACGAAAGAACAGCGCCCACACGTCAATGCGTTGAACACGCGGCTCAAACGGGAGGGCAGCTATATCGGTGAAGAGGTCTGGCATGCGCGTCGCGACGGCGGTGTGTTCCCAACTTTGATGAACGCCACGATCATCACGGACGAAAACAATACTCCGGCCTTCCTGTCGGCCACAGCCATTGACATCACCGAGCGCAAACAGGCCGAGGCCGCCTTGCGCGAAAGCGAGGCGAAGTTTCGCTCCTTGGCGGAGAACGCTCCCAACATCATCGTAATCACCGATCGCAAGGGAACAATTCAGTTCATCAATCGCACTGTCATAGAAGCCACTCCGGAAGAAGAGATCGGGAAGAGCATTTACGATTATATAGAGCCCGAATTTCACGACCTGGCACGGGAAGCCATTGAACACGTATTCCAAACCGGGAAACCCGGCAGATTCGAGAATCTTTCCGCCGGCCCCGGCGGTACTACCTCATGGTATGATACCCAGGTCGGTGCCATCACACACGATGGGCAGGTTGCGGCGGCTACGTTAATTATCACCGACATCACCGACCGCAAGCGGACCGAGGCGGCGGCCCGCCAACACCAGGAGCAACTGGCCCACGTGGCCCGCGTCAGCACGATGGGCGAGATGGCGTCCGGGCTGGCCCACGAACTCGCCCAACCGCTGTCGGCCATCCTGTACTACGCCCAGAGCTGCAAGTCGCGCCTCCGCGCCGGCGCCTGGGGAGCGGTCGAAGCGGCCAACGCCATGCGGAAGATCGCCACGCAGGCCGAACGGGCCGGGGAATTCATTCGGCGGCTCAAAGCCTTCGTCCGCAAAGCCCAGCCGGACCGCGTACTTTCCGATATCAACACCATTATCCAAGAGGCGCTCGGCATCGCGGCCCCCGAAGCCCGCGAGCACGGAGTGAAAGTGAGGCTTGAACTGTCCGAGGCCCTGCCCCGGGTGGTCGTGGACACAATCCAGATTGAACAAGTGATCCTGAACCTGGTCCGCAATGGCATCGAGGCGATGGCCGCCACCCCGTCCGGCGCGCGTGAACTGCTGATTCGCACTGCGCCCGAGCCGGATGGCGCGATTGGCGTCAGCGTGCGGGACAGCGGTCCGGGCCTGCCCCCCGAGGTTGCCGAACAGGTCTTCGACCCCTTCTTCACCACCAAACCCGCCGGCACCGGCCTGGGTCTGTCGATCAGCCGCTCGATCATCGAGGCCCACGAGGGTATGCTGTGGGTTAAGACGGGGCCGGAGGAAGGAACGGTGTTCATTTTCACGCTCCCCGCGGCCCAGGACGTCGATCATGACGGAAACTGAACCGACCGTCTTTGTTGTGGATGACGACGCGGCCTTGTGCGAGGCGCTCCAGTGGCTGCTCGAATCCGAGGGGCTCCCTGTCAAAGCCTACGATTCCGCCGAAGCATTTCTCGCCGAATACGAATCCGGCCAACCCGGCTGCCTGGTGCTCGACGTGCGGATGCGCGGGATGAGCGGCCTCGAGCTGCAAAGCAAGCTTTCAGAACAGGATTTCGCCATCCCAGTCATCATCATCACGGGTCATGGCGATGTTCCGATGGCGGTCCGCGCGGTGAAGGCCGGGGCGCTCGAGTTCCTCGAAAAACCCGTCCACGATCAGGTCCTCCTCGAACACATCCGACAAGCCCTAGTATTGGATGCCCGCCGGCGTCGGGAGTTGGAAAAGCGGAGTGCCATCCACACGCGTATGAAGAGACTCACCCCCCGCGAACACGAGGTCATGGAGCACGTCGTGGCCGGCGCGGCCAACAAGCAAATCGCCGCCCGACTCGGGATCAAGGAGAAAACCGTGGAGGTCCACCGCAGACGCGTGATGCAGAAAATGGGTGTCCAGAACGCCGTCGATCTGGTTCGCACGGTCGCGGCTCTTCAGCAGGCGTTACGTTGAGCGCTGCAAGCAAACGGTCGTATCGCTACTTTGTCATCGGCATCCTGGTGCTGGCGGGCACGTGGCGGATCGTCATCGCCGCCGTCTTGCCGACCATCTCGCGCGACGGCGTCGTCTTTTGCTGGTATGCCCGCGACCTCGGACAGCAAGGCCTCGCCTACCTGCAAACGCCGCCGGCTCAGCAACACCCTCTCTTCCCGGCCCTGATCCTCGGCGTGCAGCGCACCGCCCTCGCGTTCGGGGCCGCTGACTCTCCGCTGACCTGGCAGCGCAGCGGCCAAGTGATCTGCTGGCTGGCCGGAATGGCCGTCGTCGGCTTGGCGGGCGCGCTCGCCGGGCGATTGGTCCGCCGCCTCGAACTCCCGCTCGATGAGCGCACGACAGTGGCGGGCGCCATGCTGCTGGCCGCTCTGCTCGACCTGAACGTCTGGCTTTCGAGCGACGTGATGTCCGACCAGGTCCACCTCGCCTTCTACCTCGCCGCCGTCTGGCTGCTGCTCAAGCTCGACAGCCTCCCGGCGGCGCTCGGCTGCGGCCTGTTTGCCGGCCTGGCGTTTCTGACACGTCAAGAAGGCTTTCTGCCGGTGTTGGCCGGGCTGTTCGTTCTGATAAAACTCCGCCGACAAATCGCCCGGCGAAAACTCGCGGCCCGCGCGGCGGTTCTGCTCCTCGGGTTCCTGATCTGCGCCGGACCCTACTGGTCCGTTGTCGGCCGCTTCTCCACGAAAAAAGACCCCCGCGACTGGGCCACCCCAGCAACGCTGAGCCCTCGAATCAACGTTGACGAAGCAGAGGCAACCACATGCTCAATCGTCAATCGTCAACCGTCAATCGTCAATCCTCAACCGTCAATCGTCAATCCTCAACCGTCAATCGTCAATCCTCGAATCAGCGTTGACCGAGCACAAGCGGCTACGTTGGCCAGACTCGAGACCTTTGACCTGCCCTGGTACAAACTGCTGCCGCACGCACTATACAAGCTGCTCCGCGGCGGACGCGTGGTGGTGCCGTTGCTGGCACTCATCCCGCTGATCAACCTTCGCAAACGCCTCCTCGCGCCCCCATTGCTCGGCGTGACCACGTGCGCCGCCGGGCATTTTGCGCTGACGCTGATCCTGCTGGACCGCCACGGATACTTGTCTACTCGCCACATGCTGGTGATCGTGATGCTGCTGGTTCCGTTTGCGGCGATGCTGCTGGGGCGGGTCTTGCTGCTGACCCGTCAGCGCGGTCGGTCCTGGCTCGGCAGCCTGATCCTGGCGGTCTGTCTGCTACCTTTGGTTGCCTACGCCCTGCGCACGCCCAATGCGAAGGATCGCTTTCTCGTCAGTGCAACCCGCTGGCTCGTCGCCCACGACCCCGACGTGGCCTCGCAGCGCTTGCTGGGCGGCGGCAGCACGCGCCGCATCGCGTTTTACGCCGACATGCGCTGGGAGCGCTGGCCCGAGAACACGGAGGAGTACGAGGCTTTGTGCGCGCAAATCCGCGGCTGCGTGCCAGGCTATTTCGCCATCGAGCTGGCGGGCGAGGAGACCGAGGTCGACCAGTATGAGCGCGAGGGCAACCGTGAGCTGATCGACAAACTGCTCGGCGACGAACAGATTGCCCCGCACCTCAACCACGTTCACACCCAACCCGGCCCGGACGAGAGCGAGTTGTACCTGTTCAAGTTACAACCGGCCTTGACGACGTACCTGCACGAGTTTGAGGGTTGCTTCGCTAACATCCGCTCCCAGCGGCACTTGGAGACCTACGTCGCCGGGCGGCCGGCATCCCCGACGACATAGTCTACCGCTCCAAGTGGCAGATGGCGTTGGAACAATACCGCCGAGCAGTGGGCCACGGCGTGCGTTTCGCGTGGCTGACCTTTGACGAAGGTTACGGCGGAAAGCCGCCGTTTTTGCGGGAATTGGACGCCCGCGGGCAGAATTACGTGGCCGAGATCCCGGTCAGTTTTGTGGGCTGGACGGTGCCGCCGGCGGTGCTCCAGCGCGAGTTGCCGCGGGACCGGCGTCTGGGTCGCCCACGGAAGTTTCCGCGTTTGAAGATCAAGCATACGCCGGCGTGCGAAGTCCGCGATCTTTTGAAGTACTCGCCGATCGTGCGGCGGGTGGAGTGGGCCGCGTACCACGTCAAGGATGGTGAGAAGGGTCCGATGGTGTGGGAGGCCAAGTGCGTGCCGTTTTGGATCAAGGACGAGGATTTCTGCCGGCAGATCAGCTTTGCCGCGGACTACTCGTCGCCTTCGAAGAAGTCACCCTCGTCTTCGTCGTCGAAGAAGCCGCCTTCGTCCTCCTCCGTGAAGTCGCCCTCGGCTTCGCCTTCGAAGAACACTTCCTCCTCCTCCGTTTCCAGCGGTTCGCCGGTCGGGCCGCCCAGGTGGTTGTAGAAGCGCACGAAAGGCCGCAGGTAGGGATTGTGCTCCCGCTGGCCGATGGATTCCGTAATGCTCGCCAAGGCGTCGGCCAGAAACTCGCTCGCCCGGTTCTCGTCGAGCCGGGCGGACAGATGGTGCACGGCGGCCAGGGCCGCGAGCGGGACCCAGGAAGTGGCCGACGGGGGCGGCGAGAGCCCCTCATAGATTCCGCGCGCCTTGTCCAGGGTATCGAGGCCGGCTTTGCGGGCGGCATCAAGCTTATCTTGGTACTGTTCCGCATCGAAGACGAAGTCCGGATTCAGATTGTAGAGCAATTCGGCGTCGTCCAGCGCTCTTTGACTGCTCTCAACCCGCAGGGCATGGATGCGTCCGGCCAGCACCCGCGCGGCCGCCTCCGCACTCTGTGAGACCTGCAAGAGGTAGGGGTCCGCCAGGAGGGTTTTCAGCCGATAGTTTTGGCGGTTCGGGTCTCGCTTCTGCTGTAGTTGCTCCGCCGCGCTCCGCCAGGCCTCGGCACCGTCTTGCGCCAGACCGAAAGCCGAGATCGCCGCCTTGGCCGCCTGCAACGCCTCATCTTCTTTGGCCAACGCCTCCGTTGTCAGGGCTCCAATCTCAGCGCTGACGGTCTGACGTTGGGTTTCGATCTCGGCCAGCCGGGACCCGTAGCGCCGGGTTTCCGCTTGCGCGTCCTGTCCGGACTTGTTGATGTAGGTGATGCGTGCTTCCAGCGACTTGTGCGCATCCACCAAGTGGTAGGAACGCTCTTTCGCGGTCGCGAGTTGCCGAAGCATCTCCTCGAGCCCAATGATGGGCTCACCGCCCACGATCTCGGCCGTGGCCGGGTCGGGCCCGCTCAGCTTCGCGCCGGGCCGGCCGCCGAAACGCAACTCCTGTTCCTGCTCCTGGAGTTCCCGGAGCACGCGGGAGAGTTCGAGGTAGCGCCGGCGGTACTCGTTGAAACCGTCTTCGCCCTCGTCCCGGCCGGCCTTGAAACCCTTTTCCTCCAGGTCGAGCAGGCGAGCGCGAGCTTCCTGCATCCTCTGCTGGATGCCCTTTGCGTCTTCTCCTGCTCCTGCACCCCTGCCCTGGAGCGTATCCTCTCTCTCGCGCGCTTGGGCCTCAAGAATCTCGACGCGCCCGGCTGCTTCATCGCGCAGCGTGGCGATCTCCTCCAGGTCAGCGTGCAAGCCGGCCAAGACCTTGTTCTTGTCCTTGTCCAGCACGTTGAAGTGCTCCTTGAAGCCCCGGGTGAGCTTCCATTTCGCCCCCAGCTCGAGCAGCTCGGCCTGCTTACGCACTTGCCGGCGGCGCAGCTTCTCGGCCTCGGCCAACAAGCCGGCCGCCCGTAGATACTCAGCCATCCCGAGCACTTGCGGCACCCCCAGGGCGTTTTGATCCTTGTTCTTGGCGTCTTTGGCGTCGCTGATGGCTTGGTTCAGAAGCTGGTTGTTCTCATTCAACAGAGTTTGAAACCCGCTGATGGCGCGGTTGACGCCTGCTGTGTTCGCCGCAAACGGCTCGAGTTCCGGGGCGGGCAGACCGCGTTCCTGGAAGTGGCCCTGGACGGCTCGGATCGTTTCGGAGGACTTGCTGCTGATCTTATTGAGCGTCTCGCTCGCAGCCTCGACTGCCGCGGCGAGGTCTGCCTCCTTCATGGCCGCCGGGTCGGCCAGCTTGTCCACGCGCGGCAGCGTTACGCTCACGCGGGCCAGCTCCCGCCGCGCCAGTTCGGCCCGTTCCTGGGCCTGTTCCGCGGTTTTCCGGCCGGAGGAACGCAGCGTGGGGGCGAACACGCCGGCGGCAATAATCACGACCGCAAGGGCGATGCCGACGATCACGGGGGGTTTCACGTCATTCCTCCGTGTGTACACCCAACCTGCTCCCGTGCTCCGGCTTACGAAGATGGAGCCTCGGGACTGGCGGATTCATGTATTGTCCCATAGGGCTGTGTACCCGCGGCGGGGGCCGCTGTCAATTGGAGCTTCCCGGCTTCATGGGGTGAGTGTCAGGAAAGTGGCTAAACCGGTGGGTCGGCCCTCCGCGGCCGCCATCGATCCGTACTGGCGGGCACGGAGGCCC
>JAGMDK010000154.1 GCA_023128695.1 Phycisphaerae bacterium | reverse complement strand
CACCCACTATATTGACGCTCACCCGGCTTCAGGCCGCCTCCGTCGGTCCCGGGCAGTTCGGCGGGTCTGTCAGAAGAGGGTATGAGCGACGCCTCGGCCCATGATCGCCATCGATCGTTGGACCCAGCCCCCTGCAAGCGACCCGCTCGGTCGATCACGAACACACATGGCAGGCGTCGGACACCCCACATCCGCACGAACTCGTTACCCCAGCCCAGCCCGTCGTTGTATTGCGGCCAAGCGATACCCAATTCACGAGCCGCAAACGCCATCTTTTCAGGACTTTCGTCCAGGCTGACGCCGACGACATGCACGGAGGGATGAGCCCGGCGAAATTGCTCCACCTCTTGCACTCGGCGACGGGCGGACTCGTCATAGCCGGCCCAGACGACGATCAATACCGGCTGTCCCAAGTGCTTACGGGTGTCAAGGGCCCGCCCGTCCGTGGTTCGACACGACAGCCAGAATGGCCGGCCGACCGACTCCGTGCGGTTCCTGGCCGCCTGGAGCGCTCTGGTCACGGCGTGGCTCGGGAAGTGCTCTCTGAGGTGCGCGAGAATGGCGTGCTGAGCCCCGCGGTCAACTCGCCGAGCAGCATCTTCATAGAGTAGCGTGGCCAGCCGGGGCACGTGACGGCTGGAGGGGTAGTGCTGGATGTAGCGGCGGTAAGCGGCCAGCAAAGCGGCATCCGGGGCGCTGAAGGGGGCAGACGTCGGTTGATCGGTCGCGGGGACTGTGGTCGCCGAGGTCTCGAAACGCCGGCAAATGATCTGCCAAAATGCCGCCTCGTGTTCCGCGACCTCGCTCGGCGGGGAACGCAAGTACTCCGCCACCCGTTCGCACAGCGGGTTGAGGTCCTTCCCGCGGAGCGTGCCGAGCTCGAACAGCGTGGCCAGTTCTATCCGGATGGCCTCGTCGCGGTGGGCGCCGCCGGGGTAGAGTGTCAGGTAGAGGCGGACTTTCTCGCTCAGGGCCAGGCGCTGCCGCTCGGCGGCCTTGAACCACTCCTCGTAGGGTTGCATTGCGGGCACGGCTTGTTCGAGGGCCGTGATCCGCCGCCAGAGGTCGGCTTCCTGGGTGGTGATGGTCGCCCGGGTGGTCGGGCGGTTCGGCGGCGGTTCCGCCTGGCTCGGTAAGGCAGCCGCCAAGGTCACCGCCAGGAGAGCTATGTACATCTTTAGCCGACGGATCACTGTTATCCCAAGTCGGAATGACGAATTCAAGCGCCCGCTACTCCGGTACCTTTCCCGCAACGGTCCAGACCCTTTCCCCCGAGCGATTACCAATGCGACCAGTCGTCGACGCGAAGTACGATCAGATAGAGCACCAGGTTCGTGACCGCGTGCAGCAGCACCAGGCAAAGGATGCTCCGGGTCCAGTAGAATACCAGGTTGAAGGCCATCCAGCACAGTATGCTGACGCCCCAGTTGTCGGGGTGTTGCAGCGTGGAGATCAAAGAGGTCCCCAGGAACGAGAGCCAGGTAAATTTTCCAAGCGGCACCCGCTCAAAGTTGTGCCAATCAATCAGCACCCGCAGCAGGAACGCCCGCCAAAAGAGCTCTTCGACGACCGGGACGGCGGTGACGGCCACGGTCATCCGCGTCCCCCAGGTGGTCCAGAAGAGCGTGCCGGCACCGAGGGCGTCGCGTGGGTCGAGCGTGGTTTTTTCGCCGGGGAACAGCGGCAGCCGGCCGGGGAGGCCGAGGTCGTCAAACAGGGTTTGCCCGACGACCCAGCCCCAGCCGGCCAGAACGCCTCCAATGATCGCGATCGGCCAGTGCGGTCGGCCCCAGGGCGGCAGATGGCGGCGAAAAACCCAAACCGCCGCCAATGATACGACACCTCGAAGGGCGATCGTCGCCGGCTGCCAGGTTTCCGGGAGCGTGTGCGTGAGGCCGAGCAACGCCAAATAGGTCATCAGCGGCGCCATCAGGACGACGTCGTGGCGTGACGCGGCCCAGCGGTCAAGGGACCCCATCAGTTCGCTCACCGCGCGAGTTGTAGTGCTCCCGGGCACGATACTCCATCCAGACAAGCAATATCCTGATCACGCTGGTGCGAAATTCCTATCTCGCACCCGAGCCCGCGGGAATCCATTCCCGCTTCCGCGATCAAGCGGGAGAGGCACTATAACGGGCCGAGCCTGGGATCAAAAGAATTCAGAAGGCCTGGATCGAGCTATATCACCGTGCGCAATCACGCGACGGTATCAGAGCCCTCAGAGCGGGCTTCGCCCGCAACCCAAGCGCGTCCGATGGGTGGCACGGCCGTGTCGGCCGTGAATACATGCGATCCGCACACGGCTGACACAGCCGTGCCACCCCCCATCAGTCCCCCGCCCCACCTGCAAACTTGGGCCGCACTCACGTGCGAGCCGCAGACAGATCGGCTATCCTGTCCCGCACCGGGCCGCGGGCGACTAACCCCGGTCGCGGAGGGTTGTCCAAGCTGTATGCCAGCCCGGCCGAACGTGCGGCCGGGGCTTGACACCGAAAGTCTACATGAGGATACGACCATGCGCAAACCGCAAGTGATCCTGCTGGGGGCGTGGCTGTTAGTGGGAATGATGTCGGCGGGGGCTCAGGATGTCTCCAAAGAGAAACAAAAGCTCCTGGCGAAGCGGGCCGCGGAGGCCGACGCCTACCGCAAACTGGCCGAGGCGGTCTACGGCCTGCAAATCGACTCGCGTACCTACGTGAAGGATTTCGTCGCCGAATCCGACGAGATCCGCACCGATGTGGATTCATTCGTCAAGGGTATCCGTCTCGGCCGGCCGACCTGGTACGACGACGGCTCGTGCGAAATCCCGGCGGAAGTGACCGTCGCGAAGGTGGTCGAGACGCTGCGCTCGGCCCACGACCGGCACTACACGGGCCATAGCATCAAGACCAGTGATATTGAATCAATCACTCGCCGCACTGAGAAGAAGGTGATCAAGGCGATCGGGATGGGGGCCCCGCGGGAGGACCTGCCGCCGGAGCTGCCGATCGGAGCGTTGGAGATTCTGGGTCCGCCGCCGAGCGATCTGCCCACGCCGCCGATCCCGGATATTTGGCGACAGGCCGGGGCGCGAGCCCGGCTGATGGCGATTCGGGCCGCGCGGGTGGACGCGATTCGCAAGCTGGCCGAGCGAATCAAGGGTCTGCGGCTGACGTCCCGGACCCAGGTGCGGGACTTCGTCGTGGAAAGCGATGAGATCACCACGGAATTGAATACGAACCTGGCCAGCGCCGGCGAGGAAGTCGGTCATCCCTATCTGCATCATGATGAGCTGATCGCCGAGGTAACGCTGCGACTCTCGACCGAGCAGGTCATCACCACGGTCAAGAAGCTGCACAGCCGCTATTACGAGGGCGACGACATCCAGGGGCACGATATCGAGGACATCGTCAAGACCGTGGTGAAGAAGGACTTCGAGGGGACCGGCACAGGCGTGCCGCCGGAGAAGTACCTCCAATCGTACGCCCAGAAAGCCCAGGTAACGCTGCCGGAGTGGTCGCTGGGACGGATCACGGCCGTGGGAATGGGCACCGACCCGGCGTTCGACACGCCCCAGGGACGCCTGAAGGCCGCCCGGGCGGCGGAGGTCGATGCGAAGCGCAAGCTCGTCGAGCAGATTTATGGCATGCGGATTATGGCCGAGACCTCGGTCCGCGATTTCGTCGCCGAGTATGATCACGTGGAAACGCTTGTTGATGCCTTCGTGGTGGACGCCGTGGTCGTCGGCACTGATTTCGGCGCCGACACAGCCACCGTGACCGTCGCGATCCCCGGTTTGCGGGTCTGGGAGGTTATCAACCAGGAGATCAGGCGGCAGGAAAGGCAGTAGGAGATACTGCGGCAGGACATACTATTGCTGTGTGGCACAGGCTTTCAACAAGGAGTCGGACATGCTCAGGATGTACCGCCGAATGGGACCATTGCTCTGCGGGCTATTCGCCCTGATGCTGCTGGTCGGATGTGCGGAGAACGAACGCCGCAAGGTGACCGTCACGGAAGAGCAACACGAGGGCGAAGTGCGGGAGGTCTCGCCCGGAGAGATGGTCGTCGAGTAGTGCTTGCCCGAAGAGCGCCTAACGCAACCCCCCGTGAAGAGCCGCGGGCTTTAGCCTGCGCGGGGCCGCGCAGACTGAAGTCCGCGGCTCTGCGAGTCTTGTTATCGTCATTTAAGGGAACCATGCACCTTACACGCGGAGTAGTGGCCGGTGTATCTGTGTGGGCCGGCGTTGGCGCGCTGCTCTGGTTCTTTACGCTGGTGCCGGCGAGCGCACAGACCGCCGCGTGGCCCTCGGCTGCGCAGCAGAAGGTTCTTCAGCAGGTGGCGTTGGGCCAGGCTCGAACCGAGCTGTTTGCTCGGCTGCGAGCCCTGCCGGCGGGACGGGACGTGACCGTCGGTGACTGGCTCTCAGGCGACATCGAGCGGGAGCGAGCCCTGCGATTGTGGCTCCGAAAACAGCCGCGGCGGGGCAGCCCGCGGCTCTACTCCGACGGCGTGTGCGAGGTAGATGCGAGCATTCAGCCGGAGGAGTTGCGGGAAGAACTGCTGCGGCTGCTGGAAGACTATACCACGCCGGCTACATCACCTGGAGTTGACTCGCGTAGCATCAAGGGCCTCGCGCGGCGTTGGCCGATGGTGTGGGCCACCGGCCGAGCGCTGCTGTCGCGGCACGCCCGGCCCGACCGCGCACCTGGATGGGAAGACGTGACCAGTGAAGGGCTCGTGCTGGCCCGGCGGGCCGCCGAAGCCGACGCCTACCATGCCCTGCTGGAGGAAGCGGGGCGCTTGATGGTCTCGGATAACCGGCGATTACGCGAGTTTCTCCAAGCCGACGACGCGGTCCGCGCCGCGGTGCGGGAAGCCTTGCGGCGACAGGCCGCGGTCAAAGTGGAGTATGAGCCGGATCAAGTGGCGGTTGCCAGAGTCCGCATCGGCCTGAGAGAGCTGCTGCGGATCCTGACGCGCGTGCACGAGGAGCACTACCGGGGCGACCAATTCGAGGTGGCGGATTTTCGCGAGATGAGGCTCCGGGCCGCTTGGGATGAACTGACTGCCAGCGGGTTGGCCCAGCCGCCGCCGCGTACGATTCTGCGAAATCGCTATGAGCCGATCGAGTACAACACGCCGAGCTGGGCGACGGAAACGGTCAGCGCCGCCGGCCGATATGAACCCGTCGATGGCGAGTCGCCGGACGAGGCGGCGAAAGTCGCCGCGGCCCGGCTCGACGCCCTTGATAATCTACGGCGTAAGGTTGAGCAACTGGTGATCCAGAAGGGAGTCACGGTCGGCGAATACCTTGGATATCACCAGGACCTGAAGGGCGACGTGGTGCTTTTCCTGAGCGGAGCACGTCCCGCTGGCCGTCCGCGCGCTCTTCCCGCCGGCGGGGTGGAAGTCAAGGTGGAATTGCCGCTGTTACGCCTGTGGGAGATCGTACGGCGAAAGATGAAGCAGGAAGAGGTCGAGCCGCCGACCGAGTAGTGTAGCGCCCGGGCTCTGTCCCGGACGCCCACCGGCTGGAAGCCGGTGCCACACAATGTAGCGCCCGGGCTCTGTCCCGGACGTTCACCGGCTGGAAGCCGGTGCCACACGGAGGCTGGAAGCCGGTGCCACACGGAGGCTGGAAGCCGGTGCCACACGGAGGCTGGAAGTCGGTGCCACACGGAGACTGGATGCCGGTGCCACACGGAGACTGGATGCCGGTGCCACATGATCTCAGAAAGCGCGCTAATTAAGGAAACGTCATGAGAGCGGTCATTCTCGTAGTGCTTTGCATATTCTGTTGGTCGGTGTACGCGGATCAAGACGAGCAGCCGACAGCGCAGGAGGCCCGTCGGGTCAAGGTCACCGCCGAAGGTTACAACCGCGACGACGCACTCAAGCAGGCCTTGCGCAAGGCGCTCGAGCAGGGGGCCGGGGTGCAGATCGCCTCGTATTCAAAGGTCGAAGACTTCGTCCTGATCCGCGACACAATTTACAGCCGGGCCTCTGGCATCGTCAGCGAATACCGCATTCTGTCCGGCCCGGAGGAAGCTGCCGGCGGGCTCTGGACGGTGACGATCGAGGCGGTGGTGCGGCCGAGCGCAGTGGCCGAGGCCTGGGGCGAGGTGCAGAACGTGCTCGACCAGATCGGCCGCCCAAAGATCATGGTCTGGATCGACGAGCAGATCGACGGCCGGCCCCAGGACGAATCGATCGTGGAGAGCCGTATCGAGGAGCTGTTTCTGAAAGCCGGCTTCGACCTCGTGGAGCGGAAGGCAACCGCGGATATCAAGCACCGCGAAGGGCGCGACGCGCAGGATGAGAAGGACGCCGCCAAGCTGGCTCGGCTGGCGAAGGATGCCGGCGCTCACATTCTCATACGCGGGTCCGCCAACGCCGATCGGGCTGGGCTGCGGAACGTCTATGGCACGCGGGCCGCTTTTTACAATTGCAGCGTGCAGGCCAAGATTTACTACACCGATACGGGTCGGCTGCTGGTCAGCGAGTCGATCCCGACGCGGGAGCGGGGCGCCCGCTCGCGGCACGAGTTCAGCCCGCAAGCCGCCCGGGCCGCGCTGGTGGCCGCGACGTTTCCCCGCTCGGACGAGCGGCGGGAAGAGGCCCTGGCGATCAAGCTCTTCGAGGCGGTGATGGAGCAGTGGTCCACGCAGATCAGCGCGGGCGGGGATATCGAGCTGGAGGTCGAGCGGATCGATTTCAAAACTTACGTCAAGATCAAGAACGCCCTGGCGGAAATCGAGCGGATCCAGTCGGTGGACGGCGATTTCACGAAAGGCACGGGCGTGTTTCGGATCAAGGCCCAGATTTCAGCACAGACGCTCGCCGAATTGCTAATCGAAAAGCCCTTCGACGATTGGCTGGAGGTCATCGACCTGAAACCCAACCGCATCCAGAGCAGGTCGCTCGAGCCGCCGAAGTGATGTTGCAATACCGGGAAAAACGGGATCTTCTTCTTTTCGGCCCGTGATAGCGCACGAACTAATCAGAACACGTGTGAGCATGAGCCAAGCATCGCCGAACCAACCCGACAGTTCGCCGCGGCCGGCGGAGATCCGCCGCTCGGCCCGTGCGCATTTCGACAAATGGGCACTGCGTTACGACCGCTCACGGCTGAATGAGCTGGTCTTCTTCCCCGCCATCCGCGCCTGCCAGGAGGAAATCACCCGCTGGCAGGCATTGCGCGGCGGGGGGCCGTTCCGGCTGCTGGACGTCGGCTGCGGGACGGGCACGCTGATCAATTTGCTGGCCCGCCGAGCGGACGCGGAGCTACTGGTGGGGCTGGACTACTCGCCGGTGATGGCTCGGCATTTGACGGAGAAGATCGCGCAGTCGCCGCAGGCTGCAAAGCTGCACGCACTGGTCGGCGATTCGGAGCATCTGCCGTTCGCGGACGAGACGTTCGACGTTGTTACGTGCTGCAATTCGTTTCATCATTATCCACATCAAGCGGCGGTGGTGCGCGGTTTTCACCGGGTGTTGCGGCCCGGCGGGCTGCTCGTATTGGTAGACGGCTTTCGCGACAACGTGGTCGGCTGGGTGATTTTCGACGTAGCGGTGGCGATGGTCGAGAAGAAGGTGCACCACGCCGCGTGGTCGGAGATCCGTGACTTGATCCAAGCCGCCGGCTTTTCGACCTTGCGGCAGCGGAAGATGAACGTCCTGGCACCACTATTGGTAAACGTAGCGCGGCGGTAAGCGGCGTCGGATGGAATGTAGCGGCCGGGCCCCGTACCGGCCGAATCACCGGCTGGAAGCCGGTGCCACGCGGACCGGTCGGTGGCACGGCCGTGTCGGCCGTGAATAGCTGCATTCCGCACACGGCTGACACA
>JAGMDK010000153.1 GCA_023128695.1 Phycisphaerae bacterium | reverse complement strand
CAGAGCCCGGACGCTACATGACTTCTGCAGCGAACTGCTAATGGTGGTCATCTTTTTAGGCGCCGGCGGCGTCAATCTGCAAGGATTGTACTGGCAATCTCGCGCCGGCGCCTTATCCTGTTACCAGTGTAGCGAGTGGATCGTGTCATTTCTTTGATTAAAGAGGAGATCTTCACATGCGAACCACAGCAAAAGTTGTTGCCCCGCTGGTCTTGGTTTCGGCGTTGTTGCTGAGCGGGTGCGGCGCGCCCACGATCGATTTCAGCACTATCGTAACACCGTCAAGAGCCCCGGAGCTGGACGCCTACGACATGTTCGTCGGGAAATGGTCGTGGGATGCAAAGTTGCTCAATGTTGAAGGCGAGGATGCAAACTGGTCCGGAACGGCGCAGTGGGAGTGGACGCTGAACAAGCGCTGCCTGGCGGGACGCATGGCGGCGAAGAGCGCCAACGCCGAGTTCGAGTCCGAGGGCATTTGGAGCTGGCACCCCAAGGCCAAGAAGTACACCTGGTGGATGTTCAATAACTGGGGCTATCCCCAGCAGGGTACCGCCAAATACGATGAGGAGGCCAAGCTGTGGCGGATGCCCTTCAAGAGCGTGGGGCTCGACGGCAGCTACAGCTACGGCGTGTACACTCTGCAAGTCATGGATCCGAACACGATCGAATGGACCCTGACAGAGTGGGCGGACATGCTGCATATGTTCAAGAAGATGGAGATGACGGGCACCTACACACGCAGATAATAGCCGCGGGTCGTCACGTTGACCTGTCAGAGATCGGTTCCACAATGGCAATGTCGCGGCCGGTTGCGCATCGCTCGGAATGTGTGCCACTGCTCTTGAGCAGTGCCAAACTTCGACGAGCGTACCGAGATCGTTAAGAAACACTGCTCAAGAGCAGTGGCACACTAATCCGTCAATCGATGGCTGACAGAGCACTGGCCGCGATTGCATAATGAGGCTAGATTTCTCCGTCGTCCGCCGCCGGCGGATTCGTCGGAATGACGGGATGGCTTCTCCTATCTGCGCGTATCGGAGGGCCGGTTTTTGATCTGGGAGACCTTCGCAGTGTCTACACTTTACACGGTTCGCTCCACTTTTATCCTCCAGCTTGGGGTATGTGCCTTTCTCGCGGGCCCCTTCGTGACTGCACGCGCGCAGTCACAAAGCGCCCCCGCGGACCCTTGGCAAACACTCGACCCCGTCGTGCGCGCGACCAACCGGGGGGTCGCGTTGATGGAACGCTATGAGTACGCGGCGGCGGTCAAGGCCTTCGAGCAGGCCCTTCAGGCGGCCCCGGACTCGGTCGAGGTCCGCGTCAATCTCGCGCTCGCGACATTTAACCGGGCCGCCAAGGGCGACCTCGAGCGGGCCGAACAACTGCTGGATGATATCCTCCATGATCAGCCGGATAATGTTCGGGCCCTGTATTTCCGTGGCATCACGCACATGTACAGCGGACGGGACGCGGAGGCGGTTCCCTTATTCGAGCAGGTTCTGAAGCGCGCCCCGCGCGACGCCACTACCTGGTATTTGCTCGCCCGCGGCAAGGCTCACCTCGACCAGCCGTACCGCGCGGAGTTGGAGCGGGCGGTTGAGTTGAATCCCGCGCTGGCCAGCGCGTACTACGATCTCATGCGCCTCGCCGTTCGGGAAGGGGATCAGGAGCAGGCGCAGGTCTACCAACAGATGTTTGTACAACTACATCAGAGCACACTCAACGAGATGGTGGTCATGCCCCATTATCGCGAGATGGGCCCGCTGGCGGTCGTGCAGCCCTTGACCGGCAAGCCCAAGCGGTCTGTGGCCGGGGGCGAGCTGAAGCCCGGGCCGGCCAGAACCATCTTTGAGGCAATGGCCACGAAGCCCGCGCGCGGCTCGGCCGAAAAAAAACAGTTTCCAGGCGAGAGTGACTTGATTGCCGAGCACGGCGTCCAATTGGCGCTGGCCGACGCGAACGGCGACGGGCTTTCGGACCTGGTCGTCACGGCGGCGGCGGAAAACGAGCACCGCGGCGTTCGACTCCTGCTGCGGCGTCCGGACGGCAACTTCGAAGACGCGACCGAACGCTCCGGAATGACGAACGTGCCTGGTGCCGTGTCGTTTGCTTTCGGGGACTATGACAACGACAACATTGTCGACCTGTTCATCTGCTGCCACGGGCCGAATCGCCTGTTTCACGGCCGCGGCGACGGAACGTTCGCGGACGTGACGGAGAGAACGAAGACCGCCGGCCCGGACGTGCTCAGCGTCTCGGCCGTCTTTCTCGACGCCGATCATGATGCCGACCTGGATCTATATGTTTGTAACGCCGCGTCTGCCGGCGGCAGTTCCGCGGCGGCCAACCAGTTGCTGAATAACAACGCCGATGGCACGTTCACGGACATCGCAACCACGGCCGGCGTCGCGTGCCCAGCCGACCGCAGCATCGCGCTGGCCCCCGCCGACCTCGACGGCGACCGCGACACGGACCTGGTCGTGTTCAACCGCGGGACGCCCGCGCGGGTCTTCTGCAACGACCGCCTCGGCAAATATCACAAAGTGCAAATCACGCCCGAGCCGATACGCGGCGATTGCGGCGGCCTGGCGCAGGATTTCAACGGCGACGAGCGCGTGGACTTGCTGCTTTTCCCAGGACCAGATCATTCCGGTCAACTGCTCTTGACGGATGGAACCGGCCAGTTGATGCCCAGCCCGCAATACGCCGAGTGTATCAAAGCGATCTCCTCTTGGGACGATCTTAGGAACACGCGTGTGGCGGATGTGGACCTCGATGGCGACCTGGACGTTATTCTCTTTGGTCGGGACGGGCATGTGCTGTTCAACGACGGCGCGGGACGCTTCGTGGCCAAGCCCCGAGTGTGGTCCTCACCACCCAATCAGGATGTCGTTGCGATCGAGTTGACGGACATGACCGGCGACGGCGTGCCCGATGTGCTGCGTGTGTGTTCTAATACCGGCTTCAGCATTGAATTAGTGCCGACTGAGCTGATTCCTCCCGCCAACTGGCTGGCCGTCACGCCCACCGGCGACCGCGGCGACGACCAGCGCACCCGCAGCCCCGCCAGCGGCTACGGCACCCGGCTGCAACTGCGCTGCGGCCTGCACAGCCAGACCATCACCTACACCGGGCTCAACGGCGGCCTGTGCCAATCACACTTGCCGCAAATCTTCGGCCTGAACGGTGCCACGAAGGCCGACTACTTCGCGCTGCGCTGGCCGGACGGCGTGACCCAGTGCGAAAACGAGTTGGCCGCCGGAGCCCAGCACCGCATCCGCGAAACGCAGCGGCGAATCTCGAGTTGTCCGGTCTTGTTCGCGTGGAATGGCGAGCGATTCGGGTTCCTCTGCGACTTCGCCGGCGTCGGCGGGCTGGGCTATTTCGTCGCCCCCGGGCAGTACGCCGACCCACAGGCTTGCGAGCACGTCAAAATCGAGCCGGAGCAGTTGGTTCCCAAGGACGGCTTCTATGAAGTGCGCGTTTGCGAACCGATGGAGGAGGTGGCCTACGTCGATCGGCTCGAATTGATCGCCGTGGATCACCCGCCAGAGCTCAGGGTCTACCCTGATGAGCGCCTGGCGATCACCGGCCCGCCGCCGACACATCGGTTGCTCTGCTTGGCGGCCCCGATCTTCCCTGTCCAGGCCATCGCGCCGGACGGGTCGGACTGCGTCGAGCAACTGACTCACGTGGATCGCGTCTATGCCTATCAGCCGGAACTCGACCCGCGCTTCGTCGGCTTCTGCCGGCCGCATACCTTGGTGTTGGACTTCGCGGACCTGGGGATGCGAATAACCAAACCATTCGTGTCCCCCACCGCCAAAGCGATGGGCCACCCAGACGAGAGCATTTATCTGTTTGTGAACGGCTGGATCGAGTATCCCTATTCGCAGACCACCTTTGCCGCCAGTCAGGCCGGCGTGACGTGGCAGCCGATGAAGATCGAACGCCGGACGTCGGATGGTCACTGGGAGGTTATCGTGCCTGACGCCGGTGCCCCGGGCGGTCTGGGACGTATGATCGCCGTTGACCTGACCGGCAAATTGCCGGACGGCCCCTGCCAACTGCGTATCACGACGAATCTTGAGATCTACTACGACCAGATGTTCATCGCCGCCGACCGCGGCACGGACGGGTTGCTGATCAGGAGTGTGCCGCTGGCGGGCGCGGAGCTCCGCCGTCTCGGCTTTCCGCTGGAGTATTCCCCCGACGGCCGTCATCCGACCATCTACTCCTACGACATCATCGCCCCGACCTCCTCATTCAAGATGCTCGGCGGCGCCTACACCCGCTATGGTCCCGTGGAGAGCCTGCTGGCGGAGTTCGATGACCGCTACGTCATCCTCGGCAGCGGCGACGAGATCGCGGTCAGCTTCGATGCCCGCCGACTGCCGCCGCCGGCTGTCGGGCACGTACGCAGCTTCATTCTCGTCTCGCACGCCTATTGCAAGGATATGGACCTGTACACCGCCACGCCGGACACTATTGCTCCGCTGCCGTTCCGGGAGATGAGCCGCTATCCGTATCCGGCCGGCGAGCACTATCCCGACGGCGAGGACCATCAGCTCTATCAGGAGCGATTCAACACGCGGCTGGCAAACTGATTGATACGAGCAACAGAACACTGTCGTTGGCCAATGTAGCCGACCGGCCGGCCGGGATGATGAACAGTACCCCGAGCGTGAGCGACGGGCTAAGCGTTAGTCCTCGGTCACTGCCGGGTTTTACGGACAGGTTGTATTCATCACCGCTACGAACGGATCGATGTCGCGCCAGTTGGCGGTGCCGTCTTCGTTGACATCGTTGTTCTCGAACGGACACGTCGGCGTGCCCGGCAGGAACATTGCTTCCCAGGCCGCCACGTTGTCGTTCTGCGCGGCCACGAAGTAGTCGATGTCACGCCAGGAAATCGTGTCGTCGCAGTTGCTGTCGCCGGGACAAGGCACCGGCGGCGCGGCCCCGCCGCCGAACCAGAACCCGCCGCTGAGCTCGAATCCGCCGCCGCTCATAGTTGTGCCCGCGTCGTGCTGACCGATGGTTCCGCACAGGTCGTAGCCGCCGCCGGTGGTGTTGAACATGTCGCCGCCGCCGTCGATGGTCCACCAGCCGATGTCGTAAACCTGGGCCGTGGCGAGTGGCGTGAGCAGACAGAGCAGACTCAGCGTCGTGCCGTATAGGAGCGTTCGTCGCATCATCTTGTTATTGCATCTTTTCATGATCGTTCTCCAAAGCTCCGCGGGGCACGCTCAATCGAGCATGCTCGCGGGCGACGCTTGCACCTAGTTAGCACTCAAACCCTCGGCGTGAGCCGCCTCTTCAGCAGCTTCCCGCACGTAATCAACCTGCAACTCAGGCGACTTTCCCCAAGCTTCGGGGTGGAGGTACGTGCCGATCTCTTTTTCGGGCTTGTTAACTTCGACCTGCACGCGATTGGCATTGGCGAACGGGTCCTGACGAACGCCGGTCACCTGCCACGATACCTTTAGGCCAGAGCTGCCGCCGGCGATCTTGAACTGGTTGTCGGCGATTTCCTCGGCGACGTAGACTTGGGCGAAGCCGCCGATGCAGGTGAGCTGATAGCGGAACTCCATGTTGAGCGCCTCAAACCACTCCGGCATGGTGACGGTGGCCTCGCCGCTGGCATCGAGCACGACGTTGCCATTGTAGATGTTCATCATGTCGGGACTCTCGACGAACGAGTGATAGAGGTATTTGTTCTCGGGATCGAGCGGGTGGTCGATCTGGAACGTGCCGCCGCCCTTGGAGCACATCCCGGTGATGGTCACATCGCCCGAGAAGTAGCCGGCGTAATTGGTGGCGCCGTTGATGGCACGTGCGTAGATGGCTCGGTTGGTCCCGCTACCACCGTTGACATACGAGTACAGTCCATAGTAAGTGCTGCTTCCGGTTGGGTAGCAGATGGCGCTCATGCCCCTGGCAGCGCCTTTGCCATAGACGCCGCTGCCGGCGCCTTGATGCTCCGCGTACACCGCGTAGTCGCTCGAATCGCTGGTGGTCGTATTGGTGTTGATGAACTCGGCGACGTCGCCGCCACAATCCGACCTGACTTTGAACGACGTCCCGATGTATGCAGTGGCGTTGTTGAGCTCGAAGTCCGCGAGTCGGCCATACGTGGCGTCCACATCCACGTCGATGGCCACCGGCTCTTCCGTGCCGGACGTATCGATCTTCAGGGCCGCGGTGCTCCAAATGCCGGCATCGTGGTCGATGGTGACGCAATCGCCGTTGAGGTTGCGGAACTCGCCGGCAGTACCGCCGCCGGAGTAGAACTCTCCGCCGGTGCCGCCGTTCGAGCCTTCCCCGTAAACCGCGTTGCCTTGGGGGCTCCAAGTATATCCGGCTACTCCGCATGTATTGCCGGTCATGCCTTCGGCGCGTCCGATGACGCCCTTGCCGCCGGAGGCGTTATAGCCGTAGACCCCGGCACCCGAGGAGTTGTCTGCATAGCCGTAGACGCCGTAGCCGAAGGTGGACCCGGTCGTTTCGCCGAACACGCCGTAGGAGTAACCGGAGTTGATGTCGGCCTTGCCGCGGACGCCGGAACTGTAGGTGTTGTCAGTCTCGCCGTACACACCTTCGCCGGACGTGGCCAGGTGGCCGAAGTTGCCGGTGTCGTCGTGGACGCCATAGACCGCAATGCCGCCGTCGACGCGGCCGGAGACGCCGTAGCCGTCTTCGGAGGAGCCGCACACGCCGCTTTCGGGAACCCACTGGATTTGGCCGCCGCTGAGCGTGATGGCACCGATGACACCAGCCTGTGTGCTGCCGTAAGGAACTGAGCCGAAGACACCCCAGTCGTTGACGCTGTAGCCGCGGACGCCGTAACCGTCGGCGCTATAGCCGTAGGCTCCGCCGCCGTTCCAACCGAGGTATCCGTAGCCCGCGCCACTGTAACCGGCGACACCCTTGCCGTTGCCCGGCGCGGTGCCGTATACGCCATAACCGTTTTCGCTGCTGGTCTCACCCCACACGGCGTAGTAGCCCTCGCCGTAAACACCGGCGATCTCGTGTCCCAGGTATCCGCTCGTGGATTCACCGGGGTTTTCTCCCCCGATGGCGGTGTTGCCGCCCGAGCTGACAGCGTGCATCCGATAGGACGGTGTGGACGTGCCGGCGCCGACTTCGCCGGTGTTGTAGTAGATGTCGCTGCCGTTTTGTGACCACAGGCACTCGCCGCCGCCGGCGCTGTCCAGCGCGTAGAGGGCATACGGTGCGGCGGTGATCGGCTGCCGTCCGGAGAGCGTGACGAGCGGGCTGCCCTTCGGCACGGAGACCTCGATCTCCATCCAGTACGCGGTGCCATCGAAAACACCCGCTCCGAAGTCGAGCTGGGTGCTAAATAGTCCGTCGACGAAATCGACGCCGAACGCCCACGTTTCGGCCATGGCCACGCCGGCGTACGGGTCGTCGTAGAGCGTGCAATGTAAGTCACCGTTGTCGTTGACGGGCGTGTCGTTGAACTTGAGCTCGCCCTGGTAGGTGATGGCCGTGCCCAACGGGTCCTGGGCCAGGGCCGTAGTGCTAGCCAGCAATCCAATCGTTAACAGAATCCAATAATACTGATGTTTCGTTCGCATGTCTGTTCCTCCAACTCTTGCACTATTGATTTCCGGCCTGAATGGTAGGGACACGTGTCCCTACGCTTTCCTTTCCTCGGATCGTTTCTTCTACAGTCGTTGGCCGGCGGTCTGCGCAACGGGTCCAAGGTGAGTTTTTTGTGTGCGGCTATCGGCCGTGGGCGCGTGGGTCCCGCCAATAGAGTGTGGTACCCCCGCTGAATGCTCACGTTCAAATGAATGACCGCCGGTCGGTGAAGTAATCATCCGACCGGCGGTCATGATCTAACCTATGTCGCTACAACGCGTAGCCGGCTTTACGGACAAGTCGTGTTCATCAACGCGACAAACGGGTCGATGTCGCGCCAATTCACGGTCCCGTCGCCGTTCACGTCGTTATTCCAGAACGAGCACGTTGGCGTGCCGGGGAGGAACATGGCTTCCCAGGCCGCGATGTTGTCGTTCATCGCCGCCACGAAGTAGTCGATGTCACGCCAATTGATCACCAGGTCGCAGTTGCTGTCGCCGGGACAGATCGCTACCTCCGGCGTGAGCAGCTCGAACGCCATGTGTACCGGCTGCGGCTCCGGCGGTGGCGGGCACAGCCAGGGCTGTGTGCTCCAGTTCCCGTACACCCAGCATTCGGGCGGATACGGCGAGAAGTCGACAATCTCGCCGGCGCAGGCCTCTTCCGTGGGCACAGCGGGTCCGGGACTGGTGTGCCAGCCCCAGAAGTGCCCGTCGAGCGTGTTCGGGGAGGGCAGGTGCTCGGTGAGGATGCGATCATCAAAACCACAGGCGGGCGGCTCCCAGGTCACGCCGACGACCGCCTGGATGTCGAGCCAGTAGCCCAGCCCGTCCGTTTCCAGGAACCGGCCGGGACGGGCCGGATCAGGCGGGTCCGCCTCGGGCCGCGGGTCGAACTCCGAGCAGATCAGGCAGCATTGATCCAAATCGACCTGGTAGATAAAGATGCCGTGGCCGAAGCAATCCGCCATCCAGAGCCCGATGATCTCGACCGCGTCGACCGGGGCGAAGTACACTCCGAGCACGTTCGGGATAGCCTCGGGTGGGCACGGTATGTCGGGCTCGACGTGGTGGAAGCTGATGAACCAACCGTCCAGCACGTACGGCTCGACCGGGACGAGGGAGGGCGAATACAACTCGTCCAGATAGCTGCCCCACCACACCAACGCCTCGATCGGCCGGCCGTCGGAGACGAAATCGTCGGCCACCACCTTGTTGACCTCCTTGTCGCGCGAGGTCAGCACAAAGGCCGTGTCCCACGATCCTTCCTCGTTCTCGATCGGCTCACCGAGCTCGAAGGTGCCGCCCAGTGTGGGCTCTGTGGGGTCATATATCCGGACGGCATCATCGGGCGCCAGTGAGTCCGGATCGCGCGGCCGCGTCTTCCAGCCCCAGGGATACCCGGTCCCGTACGGGCAGGTGCCCACGCAGCAGTCCTTATTAGGCGGCCAGCCGCCCATCGCGATTTGGCACTCCACGATGTCCTCGTCCGTCTGGTCCACGACTCCGTCGCAGTTGATGTCGCAGCGGTCGCACATGCGATCACCCATCCCCACCGGACAACCGACGTTCAAGCCGACGTAGGCGCTGTCGATCGCGTTGACCACCCCGTTCTCGTCCACGTCGCCGTTGCAGGCGCACGGTGGGCCATCGGGGTAATGGGCCGCGATGCTGAGCCAGTATATGTTCGCGTCCTGCGGACCCGGGTCCTGGTAGAACCAGACGTCCTGCGGCACGCCGAGGTGGTACACGAAGCAGCTATCCCACAAGTTGTACGGAGGATAATCGTCGCACCCGTCGTACATCTCGTCGAGTTCGCTGCGGTCCACCCAGTATTCCCACAGCAGTTCGCCGGGATGGCTGAAGCTGCCGGGATAGGGTTCGGGCGGCACGTCGGTCCAGATGCCGACGTGGAACATGTCCGGGGCGTTCGTCGGGATGCCGTAGCCGTCCCAGAACAGGTACGAGCCCCACCACTGGACGTCCGAAACGGGGTCGTCGCTCTCGCAGAGCCAATCGTCGGCCACAATCTGCCCGGGCGGGACCCAATAGATGGATTCCTCGTCCCAGCCGTAATAGCAGGGAACGCCACCTACCGGCGGCTGTTCCCACTTGATCCGGACGACACTCCGCTCGTGGTACCACAGGTCCGAAGCGGCGTCGAAGCCCTGGCCGCCGTCGTGCGTCGGCTGGGACCACTTGGGATACATCTGCGGCACGTCTTCGTTGGTCGTTAGCACGAAGGCCATGTCCCAAGACAGGCCGGTGTTATCCTCGAGCGGGAACCCTTCCACGTATTCGTCCCCGACGTTGGGGGCGGTGGGGTCGAGGATCACAACTGCGTCGTCGTTCCAATGCGGCTGCCGCGTCTTCCAGCCCCAGGGATAGCCGATGCGTTCGGATTCCGGCCCATAGATGTACTCGGCCGCGATGCTGATCCAGTACACGGTCGGGCCGCCGTCCTGGTAGAACCACTCGTCCTCGGGGATGTAGAAGTCGTACTGGAAGCAGGTTTCGGGAACGTCCATGTAATCCGGGTGGAAGTCACAGCCGACCATCCGCTCATTCAGCTCGCCCTGTGATACGGTCCACTCCCAGATCATCTCGCCCGGATGGCTGAAGGGCTGGGTAACACCGGCCGGCACGTCCGTCCAGATGCCGATGTGGAAGATGATGTCGGCGGTTTCGTACGGCGGGAATTCATCGTCCCACCACCAATACGAGCCCCACCAGTGGATGTCGGTGATGGGGCGCTCGTCCAGGCAGAACCAGTCGTCGGCCACGATTTGGCTCGTGCCGTAGCGCGACGACTCATCCCAGCCCCAGAAACAATCCAGCGCGGGCGAGGCCTGGTTGTACGTCGGCGGCTGAGACCACTTGGCGTAAGGGCACTCCACATTCTGACAGAGCGTGTCGGGCCCTTGCGGGACGCCGCCCTGAACGAAGCAGTCCGGCTGGTCCGTGTCGACGCACGAGCCGTCCGGCATACAGCAGGCCATCTCGCACGCGTCGTCGACGCCATTGGCGTTCGCGTCGCCCAAGCAGTACTCGGTGTAGCCGGTCCAGCCCTCTAGGTCATCGCAGCAGATCGGGTCGGCGTCCACGCACGAGCCATCGGGCAGGCAGCATGCGATTACCATGTCCACGCACGCGGTGCCCGATCCCTGGGGCCAGCCATCGATCGCCTGGCAGACGCTGGGCAGGAGATCCTCGCAGTGGCCGTCGTCGAAGCAGCAGGCCTGGACCGTCTCGGTGGTCGTCAGCTCAAAGGCCACGTCCCAGGAGACGCCGGCGGGATACTCGATCGGCCAGCCATATATCCACGAATCGCCCACCGACGGCGCAGTCGGATTCCTGATCACCACCGCGTCGTCCGGAGCCGGGGAAGCGAGATCACGCGGCCGGGTCTTCCAACCCCACGAATGCGGAGGCGAACCGATCCCGTAGACCGCCGAGATACTGACCCAGTAGATGTGCTCACCCGGGTCCTGCCAGAACCACTCCGATTGGTCGAGCACCTGGGTGAACTTGAAGGTGGCTTCCGGCGGCGGGGCCGGCAGCACCAGCCGCGGATCGAAGTCCCAGCCCACGAATTCCAGCGTATAGTTGTCGCAGTAGTTCTCCCAGATCATCGTCCCGGGATGGCTGAAGGGCTCAACCGGCGGGTTCGCCGGCACGTCCGTCCAGATCCCGATGTGGAAGGAGCCGGGCATCTGCGGCGGCTCGTACGGGTAGTACCAACCCCCGAACGAGCCCCACCAGTGGAGGTCCGTGACCGGGTCCTCCGTGTCACAGACCCAGTCGTCGGCTACGAGCTGGTAGGTAACCTTATCACCGTACATGTCGTACCGCGAGTACTCGTCCCAGCCGTTGAACGCATCCTCGGGGACGTAGGGCTCGGGCGGCTGCGACCACTTGATGTACAGTTCGCCATAGAATACGGAGGTCACATCGAAGGCCAGGTCGCTGTAGGTCCAGTTCGCCCACTCGATCGACTCCCACATGCTCGGGCCCGGGTAGTACTGGCGCGCGGCGGGGCAGAGGATGGGCCACATTTCGCGGCCGGCCTCCTGCCAGCGCCAGTGGGGCGGGTCGGTCGGGTCCACCGAGATGGCCGTTATATCGAACCAGTAGATCCCGTTTTGGGTCTGCTGGAACGGCCAGGGCAGCACGTATTCGTAACGATAAATCGGGCAGCCTTCGTTGTTCACCAGCCCGGTGTCTATCTCAACCAGGTCGCTGAACAGCACATCCATGCTCCACAGTTCCTGCCCGGGCAGGCACCAAGGATCGCCGGGCACGTTGTCGTGGATGCTGAGGTGGAAGTAGTCGATGCCGGACCCGCGGATTTCCATGCCCACGTAGTCCAACTCGTAGTTTCCATACCAGTGCAGATCGGTCACGTCCCCGCCCTCGCACTGCCATTGGTCGGCCAGAAGGATGCCGTGGTAGCCGGTGGCGTCGTCCCAGTCGTGGGCAGGCAGCCCCGGCCACTCCGGGTCGGGCGGCTGCTCCCACTTGACCCACGGCAACGCCGACTGGGCCGTCAATTCAAACGAGACGTCCCACGAGACCCCTTCCGGATACTCGAGCGGGAAGCCGTCAACGTACTCCATCCCCAACCAAGGCATGGTGGGCTCAATAATTACAACAGCGTCATCCGGAGCCATCGACTGCGGGTCACGCGGCCGCGTTGTCCAACCCCATGGGTAATCTGTGGGCGGCGGCACGGCCCCATAGCAGCCGGAGATGCTGAGCCAGTAGATTGTGTCGACACCCGTGGGCTCCTGGAAGAACCATTCCCATTCTTCCAAATCCTGCGTGAAGACGAAGCGGGACTCGTACTCGCCGCTGAGCGGGTTGTAATCCCACCCGTCGAACTCGCAGGTGTAGGTAAAGTCCATCGGGAGGATCTCGTGGATCACCTCGCCCGGGTGGCTGAAGGAATCCGGGTTGCCCGGTTCCGCCGGCACGTCCGTCCAGATAAGTATGTGGAAGTGCCAAGGCATCTCCTCCAGCGGCGGCGGCTCGGCCTCCTTCCAACCCAGGAACGATCCCCACCAGCGGACGCTGACAATCGGATCATTCGTGGTGCAAACCCAGTCGTCCGCCACCGTAAAGCCCCACTCCCAGAACGTCGACTCTTCATTCCAGCCGTAGCACACGTTCTGTGGATACGCGGGATCAGGCGGCTGTGACCATTTTAGATCCTGTCCCAGCGTGGGTGCTATCCAGACCCCCAACACGCAGGCTGCCGCCAACCAGCGAAGCCTGCCCAATCGCACTCTTTCCAACATGGCTCGCTCCTTACTTTGCTCGACAGAAAAGTGTCCGTACCTCTACCGTGCTTCTTGATACCCAACTCTTCGTGGGCCAAGGGATTACATATTGTGCGAATTTCCAAGCAGTCAGATGTGGTCTACAAAGTACCGCCAAAATGCCCGAAAGCCGCGACTACCCTGCCCACTAATTGGAGTATGAAGCCATTACGGCAACAATCAACCAAATATACATAGACGGGATTTTGCGATATTTGACACCGGCGAACGGAATAGTTCGGGACAACAGGTTATGGGACAGGTTCCAGGTCTGCTGCCTTGAAAAGCTTACCGTAGAGAACATAGAGAATAGGTAAGCATTCAGCGGTCAGCAA
>JAGMDK010000152.1 GCA_023128695.1 Phycisphaerae bacterium | reverse complement strand
CCCACTTTCCTGACGCCCACCCCCGTGAGGGAGTGAGCCGGCTGTCCTTCGATTCGAGGCGAAAGTTGGTTCGTGCTATAATCCACGCTTTACGACTGAAGAGGAATGCTAATGTGCCTGGCTGTCCCAGCCCAAGTTATCGAATGCACCGGCGACGAAGCCGTCGTTGATCTCCAGGGCAGCACGCTCAAGGTCAGCAAAATCCTGACGCCGGAGGTGAACCGAGGTGACTGGGTCCTGGTCCACGCCGGCTTTGCGATTACGCAGCTCGACGAGGCGGAGGCGCGGGAGACCTGGGACTACCTCCAGCAGGTCTTGGGGGAGCCGATGATCGAAGCCGAAGGGGGGCCGGGAATGGTTGCGGACGAGGACCACACCACGTGAAAGATCGGATCGAACCGCTGAGCCATGAACTGCACGAGCTGTCCCGCGGCCTTAGTCGTCAGATTAAGCTCATGGAGGTGTGTGGCACGCATACGGTCTCGATCTTCCGTAGCGGCATCCGCTCGATGCTGCCAGAAAAGCTACGGCTCGTGAGCGGTCCCGGCTGCCCCGTATGCGTTACCGCACAGCGGCACATCGATGCGGCGATCGAACTCGCGGCTCGGCCGGAGGTCATCCTCGCCACCTACGGCGACATGATGCGCGTACCCGGCCGGCTTGGAAGCCTGGAACGGCTGCGGGCCACGGGCGCGCGGATCAAGGTCGTCAACTCGGCCCGCACAGCCCTTGAGCTGGCCCGCAGGAATCCCGAGAAACCTGTGGTTTTTCTGGGAGTCGGCTTTGAAACGACCGCTCCGGCCACCGCGGCAACCGTCTTGGAAGCCGAGCATGACGGCGTCGAGAACTTCAGCGTGCTGATGTGCCACAAGCTCGTGGTGCCGGCGATGCGGGCACTACTCGAAGCAGGCGATGTGCCGCTCGACGGCTTCCTCGCCCCTGGGCATGTGAGCGTGATTATCGGGGCCGGCGCTTACCAACCGATCGTGACCGAGCACGCCCGGCCGGTGGTCGTCGTCGGATTCGAGCCCGAACAGGTGCTGAAAGGCCTGGTCGCACTAATGCGGCAAGTAGTCGAAGGTCGCGCCGCGGTTGAGAACGTCTATCCCGCTGTCGTGAACGAGACGGGCAACCGGGTGGCTTTGGAGTTGCTCGATCGTGTATTTGTGCCCGCTGACGCGCCGTGGCGCGAGCTGGGGGTCATTCCGAAGAGCGGTCTGGATCTGCGGCCGACTTATCAGCACTTCGACGCCCTGCAACGCTTCGGCGTCGAACTCGGCGAGGACGAAGACCACCCGCTGTGCCGCTGTGGCGAGGTCATTACCGGTAAGGCCGACCCGACGGAATGCCCCGCCTTCGCCGAGCAATGTACACCCCTCAACCCGATCGGCCCCTGCATGGTCAGCAGCGAGGGCACCTGTGCGGCGTGGTTTAAGTACAACCGTGCGGCGATGCGAGCGGGGGAACATTCATGAACACGTCGGCAAGCGTTTCCGGAACCTACGACCGCGTAGTCATCGCCCATGGCGGCGGGGGCGAGTTGATGGGGCGGCTGATCCGCGAGCACTTTCTGCCGCCGCTGAAGAATGAAACGCTCAAGCAATTGACGGACGGGGCCGTGCTGCCATGGTCGGCCGGCGAGCTGGTTTTCACGACCGATTCATATGTCGTGACGCCGCTGGAGTTCCCGGGCGGGGACATCGGCCGACTGGCGGTCGTGGGGACGGTCAATGATCTGGCGGTGATGGGGGCCAAGCCGATCGCGCTCAGTCTCGGATTGATTATTGAGGAAGGTCTGCCGCTGGAGGTGCTCGACCGCATCGTGGCGTCAATCGCAGCCACCGCCCGGGAAGCCGGCGTGGAGGTCGTTACCGGCGACACAAAAGTGATCGAGCGGCGGCAGACCGCGGGCCAGGATAATCAGCCCCTGGAAGGTCTGTTCATCAACACCGCCGGCATCGGCCACATGCGACCGGGCGTGCGGCTTGGACTGGAGCGCATCGAGCCGGGCGACGTGATTCTCGTGAATGGCAACATCGCCGACCATGGCCTCGCGGTCATGTCGGTCCGGAGCGGGATCGAGTTTGACTCGACGATCCACAGTGATGCGGCCCCGCTCAATGGTCTGATCGCCGCCTTGCTCGAGACCGGAGCGGACGTCAAGTTCCTGCGTGACGCGACTCGGGGCGGGATCGCCGGTGTGCTGGCGGATATCTGCGAAGCGCGGAGTCTGAGTATTGAAATTAACGAGAACCGCGTGCCTCTAGCCCCCGCCACGCGCCACGCGGCGGAGATGCTGGGGCTTGATCCGCTGACAACAGCGAATGAGGGCAAGTGTGTGATAGTTATGGCGGCCGGGGATGCCGGGCGGGTATTGGCTGCGTGTAGAGCACATCCGCTCGGAAAAGACGGAGCCGTCATTGGACGCGTCTTTGAGGCAACACCCCCGCTGGTCGAATTGATCACCCGCGTCGGCGGTCGACGCATCGTCCAACGGCCATACGGCGAGGAACTGCCGCGAATATGTTAGAGCTTTGTTAAGTATGTACTATTGGTTGGGCCACCCGACGTATCGATCGCAATGTGTGCCACTGCTCTTGAGCAGTGCTATGCTTCGTCGGGTGCACCGAGATCGCTAAGAAACACTGCTCAAGAGCAGTGGCACACCAGCCCATCAACGGGACGAACTGGGAGTGGTCGTCGAATGCATGAAATGTCCATCGCCGCCGACATGATGGATCAGTTGCTGCGAATCGCCGACGAGCAGCACGCCGTTCGGATCGTGGAAGTGGAGGTCATCTGTGGCGAGATGCAGCAAGTCGTGCCGGAGGCGCTGCAATTGGCATTCGAGGCCGTTACCGTGGACACGCCGGCCGCCGGCGCGACCCTGAAACTCAGCGAGGAGCGCATGGTGGCCAATTGCCGATCGTGCGGCCAGCGCTTCGAGCCGGCGATTGACGATTTCCTATGCCCGCATTGCTCGGCGGCGGATGCGGAACTCATCGCGGGTCAGGATATCGTGTTGAAATCGGTGGTCTGCGAGATCGAGGACGAGGCCGCGAAGACATGAAGAAGATCAACGTCGTCGAAAGCGTGCTGAAGGCCAATGACGCGCTCGCCAATGAGAATCGCCGCCGGATGGACGCCGCCGGCGTGCTGGCGGTAAATATCATGAGTGCCCCCGGCAGCGGGAAAACCATGCTGCTGGAAAAAACGATCCCCTTGCTGGGGCCCGAGCAGCGCTGCGCGGTGCTGGTGGGCGACTTGCAGACCACGCGTGACGCCGAACGCCTCGGCGGCTGCGCCGCTGAGATCACCCAGATCAACACCGGCCGCGGCTGCCACCTCTCCGCCCCCCAGGTCTCGGCAGGCTTGGCCACGCTCGACCTGAACGACATCAGCTTCCTGTTCATCGAGAACGTCGGGAACATGGTCTGCCCGGCGGCCCACGACCTGGGCGAGCACCTGCGGGCGGTGCTGCTCAGCGTCCCCGAGGGGGACGACAAGGTGGCCAAGTACCCAACGCTGTTCCAGCCGGCGGACGTAATTCTGCTAACCAAGGTGGATTTGATTGGCGTTGTTGACTTCCAATTTGAAAAAGTGTATGAGGACCTTTCTCGGATTAACACACGCGCTCCGCTGATTGAGCTTTCACCCAAAACTGGCCAAGGCATGGACCGCTGGTTGGCTTGGTTGCGGCAGCAGCGACGCGGGCAAACCGGCTCCTAGCAGTCCGCCTCTATAGGCGGCGCTGGTCTGGAAATGTAGCGTCCGGGCTCTGTCCCGGACGTAGAAGACGGGAAAACGCTTTTCCACGACGACGTCCGGGACAGAGCCCGGACGCTACATTTCGTCAGGCACGGAGGCCTGACGCTACCGGGTGGCACAGGCTTCCAGCCTGCGGATTCACCGGCAAGATGCCGGTGCCACAGTGGATTCACCGGCAGGATGCCGGTGCCACACATGATTATGTTAAACGCTCTAAGGTTTGGCGCGAACAAACGAGGTATTCCATGAGCGAGAATCTCGGGGCCGCCGTCAAGGAGATCTGTCGGGCACACGGCCATGACCGCACGCGCCTGATGGATATCGTCCGGGCGGTGCAGGAGCAGTTCGGCTGTGTCTCCGGCGAAGCGATGGAGCTGATCGCCAAGGCGGTGTCCGTGCACCGTGTCGAGGTGGACAGCGTGGTCTCCTTCTACGCCTTTCTGTCGGACCGGCCGAAAGGAAAGGTCGTCATTCGCGTCTGCGACGACATCATCAATCGGATGCACGGCGCGGACCGGGTGGCGCAGGCCTTCGCGGACGAGTTGGGCATTGAAGTGGGGCAGACCACGCCCGACGGCACGATCACGCTGGAGTACACCCCCTGCATCGGGATGTGCGACCAGGCCCCGGCGGCACTGGTCAACGACGTTGTCGTCACCGACCTGCACCGCACCACGGCCCGCCAGATCGTGCAGGAGCTGAGGCGGCATCTCGACCCCCGCCGCCTGGTCCGCAAGCTGGGTGACGGCAACAACGCCCACGAGCTGGTCCAGGCCATGGTGGTCAACAACATCCGCAAGCCCGGGCCGGTAATTTTCAGCCCGGTCAATCGCGGCGAGGCGATCAAGAAGGCCTTGGCCATGTCGCCCGTCGAGGTGATCCGCGCGGTGAAGACCTCCCGACTCCGCGGCCGCGGCGGGGCCGGCTTCCCGACCGGCATGAAGTGGGAATTCACCCGCGGCGCGCCCGGCACTAAGCGCTGTGTGATCTGCAACGCCGACGAGGGTGAGCCCGGGACGTTCAAGGATCGCGTCATCCTGACCGAGCGTCCGGACCGCGTGTTTGCCGGCATGACCATCGCCGGCTACGCCATCGGGGCCGACGAAGGCATCCTCTACCTGCGCGGCGAGTACGCCTACCTGCGGGCGTTTCTCGAGGACGTGCTCCAGAAGCGCCGCGATGAGAACCTGCTCGGCAACAAGATCTGCGGCAAAGAAGACTTCAATTTCGATATCCGTATTCAGATGGGCGCGGGGGCCTACATCTGCGGCGAGGAAACCGCCCTGATCAGCTCCTGCGAGGGGCTCCGCGGCGACCCGAAGAACCGCCCGCCCTTCCCGGCCCAGAAGGGTTACTTGGAGCACCCCACGGTCGTTAACAACGTCGAGACGCTGGGCTGCGTGACGAAAATCCTCGAAGACGGCCCCGCCACCTTTAATGAGTACGGCTCCGAGGGCAGCAGCGGGACCAAGCTCCTGAGCATCTCCGGCGATTGCCGCAGCCCCGGCGTGTTCGAGGTGCCGTTCGGGATCACACTCAACGAGGTGTTGAGGCTGGCCGGAGCCGGGGATGCTTACGCGGTCCAGGTCGGCGGCCCCAGCGGACAAATGGTCTCGCGCGATGAGTTCGGCCGCTCGATCTGTTACGACGACCTGGCGACCGGCGGCTCGCTCATGGTCTTCGGGCTCGACCGCAACGTGCTCGAAATCGCCGACGCGTTCCTGGACTTCTTCATCGAGGAAAGTTGCGGCTACTGCACGCCCTGCCGGGTCGGTAACGTGCTGCTCAAGGAACGGCTGGGGAAGATTCTCGCCGGCAAGGGCGAGCCGTCCGACCTGAAGTACCTTCAGGAATTGGGTGAGACGGTCAAGCTCATGAGCCGTTGCGGCTTGGGCCAGACCTCCGCGAACCCGATCTTGACGACGCTGAAGAATTTCCGTTCCGTCTATGACGCGTTGGTGAAGGAAGCGACCGACGGTCTTCAGCCGTCTTTCGATATTCACGCCGCCATGAGTGAGTCGGAAAAGATCACGGGACGCAAGTCGGTCCACTTTTTGGCATAGCCCTTGTGGCACCGGCATCTTGCCGGTGGATTCACAGGCTGGAAGCCTGTGCCACAGAAGAATGTAGCGGCCGGGCCCCGTACCGGCCGAGCCACCGGCTGGAAGCCGGTGCCACAGAAGAATGTAGCGGCCGGGCCCCGTACCGGCCGTTTGAGAAGGAAACGCGATGAGCGCCACGATTGACTTCATAATCGACGACAAGGAAATCCAGGGCCGCCCCGGGCAGACGATCCTCGAAGCGGCGCAGCAGAACGGGATTTACATCCCGCGCTTGTGTTACCGCGAGGGGCTTGTCCCGCACGGCAGTTGCCGGATTTGCACGGTACTGGTCAACGGCCGGCCGCAGAGCGCCTGCACCCAGCCGATCGCGCCGGGCATGATCGTGGAGAACGACACCGAGAAGATGAACGGCCTCCGCCGGAACATCATCGACATGCTGTTCGTTGAGGGCAACCACTTCTGCATGTTCTGCGAGAAGAGCGGAAACTGCGAATTGCAAGCCCTGGCGTATCGCCTGGGGATCACCGCGCCGAAATACCCGTACATGTTCCCCAAACGAGATGTGGATGCGACCCATCCGGACATCTTTATTGATCGGAATCGTTGCATCCTGTGCGGCCGTTGCGTGCGGGCCTCGCGCGACGTGGATGGCAAGCACATCTTCGAGTTCGTTGGCCGCGGCCCGCACAAACGCGTCGAGGTCAACGCCGAGGCAAACTTGGCGGATACCGACATCAGTATGACGGACGAGGCCGTCGAGGCTTGTCCGGTCGGAGCTTTGCTGAAGAAGCGGGTGGGCTACGCGGTACCCATTGGCCAACGGCTGTACGACCACAAGCCCATCGGATCGGACATTGAAAGCGGTGTGGCACCGGCTTCCAGCCGGTAATGTGGCACGGGCTTCCAGCCGGTAATGTGGCACCGGCTTCCAGCCGGTGATGTGGTACCGGCTTCCAGCCGGTGAGATCGAGTGAGAACACAGGTGCGATGCCTATGACTCAGAGGTAAGGAAACGGACCATGGCAAAACCAAAAATTGCGACCACTTCGCTTGCCGGCTGCTTCGGTTGTCACATGTCGCTGCTGGACATCGATGACCGCATCTTGAAGCTGATCGAGTTGGTCGACTTCGACAAGTCGCCGATCGACGACATCAAGGAATTCACCGGCCGCTGCACGGTCGGTCTGATCGAGGGCGGCTGTGCCAATGAGGAAAATGTCAAAGTGCTGCAAGACTTCCGCCGGCACTGCGATATCCTCATCTCGGTCGGCGACTGCGCCATCAACGGCGGCATCCCGGCCCTGCGGAACACGATCCCGATCAAGGAATGCCTGGAAGAGGCTTATCTCAACGGCCCCACGGTGCATAACCCCAGCGGCAAGATTCCCGGCGATCCCGAGATCCCACTGATGCTCGACCGGGTGTACCCGTGCCACGAAGTGGTGAAGATCGACTATCACCTGCCCGGCTGCCCGCCGCCCGCGGACACGATCTGGGAGGCTTTGGTTGCTCTATTGAGCGATAAGCCGATCGAGTTGCCGTACGAGTTGGTCAAGTATGACTGATTGACCACCGGCAGAATGCCGGTGCCACACAGAAATGTAGCGGCCGGGCCCCGTACCGGCCGTCCCACCGGCTGGAAGCCGGTGCCACAAGTGGAGGTATAACCGTGGTTGCCACAACAACAAACGGCCTCAAACGCATCATCATCGAGCCGGTGACCCGCGTCGAGGGACACGGCAAGGTCTCGATCCTGCTCGATGAGAAGCGGCAGGTGCAACAGGCCCGTCTGCACATCGTCGAGTTTCGCGGGTTTGAGCGCTTCATCCAGGGCCGACCCTTCTGGGAGGTGCCGGTACTCGTCCAGCGGCTGTGCGGCATCTGTCCCGTCAGCCATCATCTGGCCGCCGCCAAGGCCATGGACCGCATCGTCGGCGGGGAGAAGCTCACACCCACCGCCGAGAAAATGCGACGGCTGATGCACTACGGGCAGATACTCCAGTCGCACGCGTTGCACTTTTTCCACTTGTGCTCGCCGGATCTGCTGTTCGGCTTCGACGCCGACGTGGCGATCCGCAACGTCATCGGCGTAATCGCCAAGCATCCCGACCTGGCGGTCCAGGGCGTGATGTTGCGCAAGTATGGGCAGGAGGTCATCCAGCGCACCGCCGGCAAGAAAATCCACGGCACCGGCGCGATCCCCGGCGGGATCAACAAGAACCTGTCGATCGCGGAGCGCGACGAGCTGCTCAAGGACCTCGATCAGATGATCGAATGGGCCCGCGGGGCGCTGAAGATCGCCAAGGACTATACGGTCGAGAATCTGGACCAGATCAAGGACTTCGGCTCGTTCGAGTCGAACCATCTCTCGCTCATCCGCGAAGACGGCGCGATGGACTTGTACCACGGCAACCTGCGAGCGATCGACGCCCAGGGCGAGAAGATTTTCGACCAGGTCGACTACCTGAATTACCTCGATTACATCGCCGAGGAGGTGCGGGACTGGTCGTACATGAAGTTCCCGTTCATCAAGCCGCTGGGACCGGAGCAGGGCTGGTTCCGCGTCGGCCCGCTGGCGCGGATCAATACTTGTGATTTCATCGACACGCCCGAGGCCGAGGCCGCCCGCCAGGAATTCATGGCCCTGACCGACAACAAGCCCAACAACATCACGATGGCGTATCATTGGACCCGCATGATCGAGCTGCTACATTCGATCGAGAAGATCAAGGACTTGTTACACGACCAGGACCTCCAGGGTGAAGACCTGGTCGTCAAGGGCGAGCGGCGTTACGAGGCGGTCGGCCTGCTCGAAGCCCCGCGCGGCACGCTCTTCCACCACTATAAGGTCGACGAGCAGGGCTTGGTCACGATGGCCAACCTGATCGTCTCGACCACCTGTAACAACGAGCCCATGAACCGCGCCGTCCAGAAAGTGGCCCGTGATTACCTCAGTGGCGTGGAGATCACCGAGGGCCTGCTGAACCACGTGGAAGTGGCGATTCGGGCCTATGATCCGTGTTTGTCTTGTGCCACGCACGCCCTGGGCCGGATGCCCCTGGTCGTCGAGGTGCTGGACCACGAGGGCAACCTCCTGGACCGCAAGGCCAGGGGTTACTGATACCGTCAGTGCGAGATGGGAATCTCGCACCAGC